>JAJYRT010000005.1 GCA_021793945.1 Thermoplasmata archaeon | reverse complement strand
GGTTACAACGCCGCCGATGTTCTCTCTTGCCACATGTTTTCCATTTACCTTCTCGTGGCTAATGGGTGAACGGCTGGTGACAATAAGGTAGGACACATTCATATATCTGTTTATATTATATAAGTGCCATAGTAAGTGTTTTAATGTCTAAGGAGCCGGCCGAAAGAGCTGCTGTTTCCATGGGGACGCTGACCCCCCTGATTCCAGACCCTTTACTGCCGAACGCCGACGGCATCGCGAATCTCACTCTCTTTTTTTGCTTTGTGAAAGGGTTCGTCCCTCCGTGGGCTTAAGGGATATGACCAGAGCAGTTGATATCAGCATGACCGGGATGGCAGTATTTGGATCCGTGCCGTACCCTCCGATAATTCCAAAATCCTGGAAGACGACCCAGACAAATAGAGATACAGCGGCCGTAACCCATGCCGCAATCCTTCTGGATCGGATCCATAAAGCAGAAATGATAAGAAATGCAGCGACAATGGCGGCATTCCATACAAGTGGGTTTGCCAGCAGGGCTGTGGAGAAGACCGAAATCGTGTGCTGAAGGAAAACTGGCTGAATGTTGGAAGCCATTGCACCCGCAAGGGATGAGAGGGCTGAGCCGGACCAGTATGCGTTTGAAGGCATCGCCTGCTCTATTGCAGAAATCAGGAAAACAGAGAATAAAAACGCCGACATGATCTTTGCTGCCATTTCATCCGTTATGTCTGGAATAAGGATTGCAGCCACCATCACGTAGATCAGGGCCGATCCGGGGAAGCCAGAGAGATAGGATGCGCCCCCTGTTAGAGTACCACCCAGTCCCTCGCCAAGTACCCAAACGATTGTGCCCCATACTATTGAGAGAAGCAGGATGGATTTCAGCAGTAACTTCCTGCTTACCAGCAGGAGTCCAACTCCTATGGTTATCTGCAATATTGCTGATATCGCGTCGAATAGGACCGGGTAATTTTTCCATTCTGATACAATTCCTATAAAAAACGGCTGAATTAATGCTGGAAGACCTAGAACTACAGGTATTATGACAGATGACAGGAAGCCATAGGACATCTCAGGCTGTAGCTGTAATGCGCCGTCCAGTATCCAAAGTGCTCCGAATGTTACCTTGATCATGTGCCTGAAACCAGTTTCCGCCGGGAAGCTCGCCCTGTCATGATATGCAATTATGATAATTGGTGTGAGCGTTATGGCAAGCCCTATGGAGGTATAGAGAAAGAGCCGGTACTTATCCCCCCATGGCGTAAAATAATTCTCCGAATCTGAAAGCATTATTAAAATTACAAGTACCGACATTGAAATGAGGATTGCGAAAAGAAGCATGGTTTTCCTATTGTCCGCCTTTAATATGTCCGTGGAAATCACAAAAAATGATGTGCGGGATAAAGATAAAAGGTAGACCTTACATTTTAGGCTAAAGTACTCTAAAACTAATATAGAAATGAATATCGTTTATAGGTGGTTGCGGATCTTTGTCCGTTGTTTGGAAAATTATTAAATATGTTGTTGAAATAACAGTTTCGTGACGGCCATAACAGTGGGGTCACACCAGGTCTCATCCCGAACCCGACGGTAAAGCCCACTGTGTATCGTACACGTACTATGTTCCGCGAGGGCATGGGAAATACGATTCGCTGTCACATTTTGTTCAATTTTATTGTCAATTCGCTTATGTTCATCGTGAAAAATTTTGGATTGGCGTGGACTCTGCATAAAAATGCCAGAGAAAATCCTCATTCGGACATGGAGCCAGCGGGGTGGAGAAATGTTATGGAGAAGAAGCAACCTGGTTTACCAGTATTTCATTGATCCCGGACTCGAGTGCTTCCCTGTTTATGTCATATAGCTTTCCTGAAAATCTGTTCTTCAGGGCCGAAAGCATGTCCTCCTTTTCGAATGGAAGTATTCCGAGCCCTATGGCAGCCCCTATAATCACAGCATTAACTGATTTGTAACTGCCAACCTTCTTTGCAAGGGATATGGCGTTTATCTCCCTGATTTTTATGCTCTTATCAGCCAGGCCGGTCAGATCGGAATTGCTTGGATACTCCTTGTCGTGCATGCTGAGGGATACCGGTGTTATTTTCTCCGAGTTCATTATCACCTGTGTCTTATTGCTGGCTCTTGCAACAGCTCGCATCGTTTCAATGGGCTCAAACCCTATAATGAGATCAGCATCGCCTTTTCCTATTATGGAACCGTATACCTCGCCTATCCTGACGTCGACGGAAACAGATCCTCCTCTCTGGGCAAGTCCGTGAATCTCAGACATCACAACACGCATTCCCCTTATGGTCGCCGCTTCCGACAGTAGCAGTCCTGCAGTTACAACTCCCTGCCCGCCAACTCCGGCTATTATTATGTTTGTTCTCATGCTGTCTGCACCTCCTCTATGGCCTCGAATGGGCAAACATACGGTTCAGCACAGACTCCGCAGCCGTCGCATATGTTCTGGTCGATCTCTATCTTGCCGCCTTCTATGAATATAGCAGGACAGGAGAATTTCTCGACGCAGTTCATGCACAATTTGCACTTCTCAGAATTTACCTGGAATGTCTTCCACTCCTTCCTGGACCTCATGCGGTCATCGCGGATCATTGCGCACTCTCTCCGGGCCACTATTACAGATACGCCGTTTTCCCTCAGTGCGCCAGAAACAGCCAAAAGTGTGCTCTTCAGGTCATAGGGGTCAACGGTTTTAACGTACTGTACCCCAATAGCCCTAACTATAGCCTCTATTGATACCTCCGGTGCGGGGTCGCCCATTCCGTTAATGTTCATGCCAGGGTTCGACTGCTGTCCCGTCATCGCAGTAGTCCTGTTGTCCATGACAATAAGTATAACATTAGACGCGTTGTGGACCGCGTTTATGATTCCCGGTATTCCGGAGTGGAAAAATGTTGAATCCCCTATGAACGAGATCACCTTCTGATCGGTGGCAATTGAGAATCCACCTCCAACTCCAATGGATGATCCCATTTCAATCATCACGTCCGCCTCGTTGTACGGATCATAAACGCCGAGTGAATAACAGCCTATATCGGATGAATACACAGGATTCTTTATGTTCGACATCTTCACTGCACGCTTCACAACATAGTATGTCGCTCTGTGAGGGCATCCTGGGCAAAGTACAGGAGGCCTTGGCGGCAATGCGGTTGCATCCATCTCCACACTCATCTGCTTTGTGTCAAATCCCATTATTCTCGAAAGAGAGCCAGCAACAGTATCAGGACTGTACTCGTGGCTGAATGTGAAGTATCCGTCAAGCTTTCCGAATATCTTTGTTCCAATGGAGTGCATCTGGGCTATCATCCTGACTCTTGTTTCCAGGAATGGATCCAGCTCTTCAACAACTATGACGTTATCGTGCTCCCTGAGGAACTTTGAGATCATTTCCTCCGGTAGTGGATTTGTGAAACCTAGCTTCAGGACCGAAACATCGAGTCCGTACTTGGATACAGCATCCATCATGACGTTGTAAGCCTCTCCTGAAGTTAATATACCATATTTTCCAGACCCGTAGGTTTCTATCCTGTTCAGTTTCGAACTTTCTGAAACGGTTTTGAGCCGTTCCATCTTCTGTACCAGTTTTTCCTTAAGTCCCATTGAATTCACGGGCAGTGCAACAAAGTTGGCAGGTTCGCTCTTGAAGAATCCCACTGCCTCCCTCTTCTCCATATCGCCCAGCTCCACCATTCCCCTCTGGTGGCTCACTCTCGTGGTAGTCCTGAAGAGTACCGGAATGTGTTCCATCTCTGATATCTCAAACGCGTACCTCAGGAAGTCCTTCGCCTCCTGGGAGTTAGAAGGCTCTATCAGCGGGATATGGGCTATTTCGGAATAGTTCCTGTTATCCTGCTCGTTCTGTGATGAGAACATGGATGGATCATCCGCGGACATCACAACAAGGCCAGCTCGCACACCGGTATAAGCGATGCTCATTAGTGGGTCGGCTGCAACGTTCAGGCCGACGTGCTTCATGAAAACGAATGACCTTAGTCCGGAAATTGCCGATGAATAAGCCACCTCAATGGCAACTTTTTCATTGACGGAGAACTGGAAATACAAGCCTGCCTTTTTCGCAAGTTCTGAAAGAACGTTGCCCACTTCGCTTGAAGGAGTGCCTGGATATGTGGTGGCGACCCTTACCCCGGCCTCAATAGCCCCTCTTGCAATTGCCTCGTTCCCAAGCAGGAAGAGTTTCTTGCCCGGTTGGTTGATCAGCAGGTCGTTAAGTCCACTCATTTCAATCGTAGTATCATAACTTTTAACTATTTTAATTAGGAGCCTTAATTATAGGTCATGCTAATTACAGACACACCGATATGCAGCACTTCCGCCGACGATCCTGCATTTAGCTGATCCTGTCATTTACTATGGCAACCTTTTGAGAATCAGCTTGGCATCCACCGCGGAAATCCTGTCTCCATTTACAATAACTGGGTTCAGGTCAAGCATGTCAAGATCGCTGCCGATGTCATCAGAGATCATGGAAAGTTTCATCAGCAGATCTATTATGGCTTCACGTTCAACCCTTATCCCCCTGAATCCATTCTCGAAAACCCTGATCTTTACTGAATCAATCATGTCCGCAGCGTCGATTCCGCTAATTGGCGTGAGGCGAAAAACAACATCGTGGTACAGTTCGGTATATATTCCGCCCATCCCAAGCATGATTACGTTGCCGAAGTTCCTGTCGTTGACCAGTCCGGCTATAATCTCAAGCCCTCCCTTCTCCATCTCCTCCACCAGTATTCCTGCATTCGGGAACCTTGCCTTCATCCGTGAAACCTCTTCGGCAAGCTGTTTTCGGTCCTGGATGCCGATGGCCACTCCCCCCACTTCCGATTTATGCAGTATTTTCGGGTCAGAAACCTTGACCACAACAGGGAATTCCAATTCCACTTCCCTTTCCATGGAATCCATCAGCACGGATTTTGGCGTGGGAATTCCATATGCGGAAATTATTCTCTTCACGGCATATTCATCGACGTTTGCATCCGTTGGCATCATTTCAGATATTTTTCCCTTCATTGCCTCACGCTCCTGAAAGCACTGTACTCATACAGCGCACCAAGTGATTTTACGCTCCTGTGAACTGACGGATAGGCAGGTATCTTCCTCCTCTCAAACTCGACGAGAAGCTGTTTCGCAATCTTGTAACCAAGCACTCCGACCACTATTGGCTTTCCAGCCTTAACGTGCTTCTCCACAACATCAACCACTCCTATGTCCATTTTTGGAGTCTGCGGGAGGGCATAAACAAGCACAGCATCGACATCATCGTCCCGCATAAGTATTTCAAGAACCCTATCGTAATCGTTGACACTTCCGTCCGCCGTCAGGTCTATGGGGTTCTGTGCCGAACCGTATGGCACGATAACCTTTCTTATCTGATCCTTTGTATTTTCAGAAAGCCTTGCCATCTGCAATGGTTTTATGCTTCGGGAGTCGGATATATAATCGGTTGAGATCACTCCTACTCCTCCTGCGGTGGTCAACACCGCGATCCGGTTTCCCGTCATCTGTTTTGAATAGGCGAGAACCCTGGCGTAATCAATGAGTTCCGTTTCGTCATAAGCTCTCACGGAACCAGCCTGTGAAAGCATCCCATTGAATATGGAATCATTCGATGCCATTGCACCTGTATGCAGGGAAGCTGCCATAGCCGATTGTTCGGTCCTTCCGGCTTTCAGGATTACAAGTGGCTTTCTACTGTTAAACCTCCTTATCCTCTCATAAAAAGACCTTCCGTCGGCTACACTTTCCATGTATATGGCAACGCTGCCAGTTCTCGAATCTGACTCGAAAAAATCCAGAAACTCTGTCTCATCTACGTCAAGCCTGTTCCCGAGATTAATGAAAGCAGATATTCCGATGCCGTATTCTGAGATTGCATCCATTGTCAGCAACCCCAGGGCGCCGCTCTGGGATATGAACCCTATGTTTCCAGGGGGCGGGAAAGAAACCCTGCTGTACGATGTCAGGGTCGTGTTAATGTTTGAGTAGGGCAGATAGAGTCCTACGGTGTTTGGGCCAATGAGACGCGTCCCAGAGTTTCTTATCAGCGAGAGGATCCTGTCGGATAGCTTCTTCCCCTCAAGCCCTGTCTCGGCAAAACCGCCGCTGATTATAATCAGGAACTTGACTCCCGCGCTTATGCAGTCCTCCACAGTCTGAGGAACTACATGCGCAGGAAGGACTATTACAGCAATGCTGGTTGGATCGCCAATATCCTTCACGGACGGATAGCACTTCAAGTCCATTATTTCGGAATAGGAAGGATTCACAGGATAAATTCTGCCAGAGAATCCGGATGATATTAGATTCCTCAAAATCACGTTCCCAATCTTGTTCTCGTCCATTGATGCCCCAATAATCGCGATTGAAGCGGGACTGAATAGATCATCAAACATCGATCATGATTGGAAATTTCGATATAATAATTTCACAGCCAGTTCGGAATCTTATAATTAGAATCAGGATATAATGGATAAATGTTACGTGTCCATGTTACCTCATAAATAGGTCACTGGACATCAAGCTCCTAACCCTCGACAGTTCCTGCGGCCTGAAGATGCCATATTCGGTTATGAAGGCAGAAACATATTCGTTTGGGGTTACATCGAATGCCGGGTTCCTCGCCTTGCTTTCAGCCGGTCCGAGCCTGTTCTGGCCGATCATGAGCACCTCTTCCTGGGATCTCTCCTCAATGGGTATCTGGTCGCCTGACGAGATGGAAAAGTCAAACGTGCTTCCGGGTGCCGCGACATAGAAGGGTATATTGTTTGCCTTGGCAACCACAGCCTTCTCGTAAGTGCCTATCTTGTTGGCAAAGTCCCCGTTTGCTGCTATCCTATCTGCCCCAACTATGACCAGGTCCACTTCACCTTTTTTCATGAAGTACCCTGCAGCATTGTCGGCAATTATGGCATGGTCAATACCCTCCTGCTGGAGTTCCCACGCGGTCAACTTCGCGCCCTGCAGTCTCGGTCTCGTTTCATCCACAAAAACAAAAGGTTTCTTTCCTTCTGAAGAGGCTATCCTGATTGGCGCAAGGGCTGTTCCCCAGTCGACCACGGCAAGCGCGCCTGCGTTGCAGTGAGTCAGTATCCTGCTCCCCTGCTTTATCAGGCTGTTCCCGTATTCGCCGATCCTCTTGCTTCTTCCTGAAATCTCATTTGAATACCTTCTTGCCGAGTTCAGATCGAAGTTGTTCTCCTTCATGAACTTGATGGCCTTGAAGAGATCAAAGGCGGTTGGGCGCGTTTTTGAAATCTGGTCAACCGCAGCATCCATGTCCTCCTTGTTCAGTTTTGCCATTGCAAGCCCATAGGCGGCAGTGACACCAATTGCGGGTGCTCCCCTGACAAGCATGTCCTTGATTGCATGGGCTATATCCTCAGTATTCTTTGCCTCAAATATCTCTATTTTTTCAGGAAGTTTCCTCTGGTCGACAAGCTTCACAACATGATCCTCATACCAAACGGCCAGCAGGTTTTTTTCCTGACCATCAACCACGACTTTCATTTGATTTCAATGCAGCTTATTTCATGATTTCAGATTAAACTTATGTTACGGGTTTGTCGTCAATTTAAATGGAATTTAACTCTCTTGAGCGGGAAGTCCCCTTCCAGAAGGGGACGGGAGCGAACATTTTTGTATCGAGAGCGGATAAAGTTTCTGTCCACTGGCAGACAGAATGGAAGAAGGTCGGATCGCATATTGCTACATGCATGCCTGCAATCCGCAAAGTCAGATGGCTTAGCATGGAGGACAAAGTACCTTCGGGCCGAGGGGAATTCAAGCCCATGGAGATTCCGCCAGTAACCTTTGAAGTGGGAAGCTCCCTGCGAAAGCTGGGAGAGGAGGTCACTAACCCAAGTTCCATAAGGAAGAGATCAGATGGTTTCATACCCCGGGAATAAGAGCGACATAGAGGACATTACGGACGAGGAAGACAAGAAGAAAAAGCTGATGGAACTGGATTCGGACAACCAGAAACTTGTAACACAGTTCGGTGCCAGCCGGATTGAGGAAGTGGAAAAATTGCCGAATTTTTATACGTTCAGGAATGGCCTAATATATTCTCACAGGGATTTTGGAAAATTCATGCAGAGACTGAATTCGGGCGAAAAAAGTGCGATAGTTTCCGGGTTCAATGCCAGCTCGACACCACACATAGGGCACATCTCCGTGTTTGATACCAACCTTTATTTCCAGGATAAACACGACATGCACGTTTTCATCCCCATTTCGGAAGACGAAAGCTATGTTTCCGGGAAAATCAAGGACCAGACAGAGGGATTGAAAAATTCGATCCTCATAACCAGGGCCATAATAGCATTCGGCTTTGACCTGAGCAAGACACATGTCATTATAGACCAGATCTTCACGGATATCTATAATCTGGCAATAAAACTCTCACGCGGAATCAACATGTCAGAAATTAAGGCGGTTTACGGGTATTCCAACGACCAGAATGCTGGCCTTCATTTCTATCCTGCAATACAATCCGCGCATATTGTTTTCCCGAACACACAGGGATACAGGAATGTCCTCGTGCCCATAGGTCCGGATGAGGATGCCCATCTCCGCGTCTGCCGGGATGTAGCCGAGAAGTTCGGATTCGAGAAGCCGGCAGTTCTCCATTCCAGATTCCTTATGGGAACTGATGGAACCAAGATGTCCAAATCCAAGGACAACGGGATATTTCTGCTTGACAGCCTCAAGGCAATAAGAAAGAAGGTCATGAACTCATTCAGCGGCGGGCGGGTATCCATTGACGAACACAGGAAACTCGGGGGTATACCTGAAATAGATGTTTCGTTCCAGTACCTTAAGGGTTATTTCCTCTCACCGGAGGAATCGAATGTGCTTTATGGACGATACAAGAACGGAGAAATACTGAGTGGCGAGATTAAATCTATGCTGTATGAAAAACTGAGCCAGAGGATCGAGGAGTTCCAGAGAAGATACGAGAAGGTCAGCCGGAAGGATATAATGAAGGTCATAATGCTAAACGGCACAATGGATATGGAAACTTTGCTAGACCAGCTCGCGATCTGATAGATCTGCCAAAAGAACCACTCAGGTTTACAACCTTTATGGAACCTGCGGCCTGGTAGGGAGTGAATACTGGTGCCGTTCTAGTTTTCAGGAAAAGTGGCATCTTCTCCATCGCAATCGGTCGGAGATTCCTGCTTCAGAGACCATACACGATCCCAATTCCGCCCAGGGGGTTGCCCCCTACCTCCGGGCAGGTCGGTTACGGAGGCATATATTTCCACAGGCGTTAATTCGGGAGTGCCCCCACCTGTCTTTCCCAATTAACTTAATCCAAATAGACCTTCAGTGATTCATCTACATCGCAAGCTCAGTGGTTTTCTTGCTCAGACCATTGTAAGAATGTTTATATGCTGAGAATCCATAAAGTTTGCCATTAAACAGGCGGGGCCCGTAGCTCAGCTAGGTAGAGCATCTGGCTTTTAACCAGGTGGTCGGGGGTTCAAACCCCCCCGGGCCCGCGGTAGGCGGCGGTTAAGATGGGGAAGTTCAACGTATTACAGCATGATTTGGTACCAGAGCATCATCTTGTTGATGCAAAAGAGGAGCAAAAAATTTTGAAAGAATTAAATGTCGCAAAGGACCTGCTTCCCAAGATTAGCAGGAACGATCCGGCAGTCAAGGCGCTCGAGGAAATTCATGGCCCCCTTGAGAACGGCCGAATGATCAAGATAATCAGGAAGAGCCCTACAGTTGGCCTTTCAACATATTATAGAATTGTAACCGGTGAGGTTTTTAAATGAGAGAACTTGTTGATATATTTTTTAAGAAAGAGAGCGTGGTAAACCATCAGATTGAGTCTATGAATTACTTTGTTGCATCAAAGGACAACCCTGACAACATAATGCAGCAGATAGTGGACGAAACAAAGATTTCCGATGAAAGCGAACCAGGAATAATGACACTGGATCCGGCAAAGACACAGAACAGGAAAATAGAGATCAGGTACGGAAGGGTCAGGGAAAAGAACAGGCCTATAGGTCCATCGACAATATGGGTCGACAGGCCGGAAATCAAGGAGGCATCCGGTGCTTCCAACCAGATAACCCCAAACGAGGCAAGGCTCAGGGACCTGAATTATATGGCGCCGATTAACCTTGAACTCAGGGTAATAGAAGACGGGGTTGAGAAGGATCCTGAAGTGATTAAGATCGGGGATATTCCGGTAATGATAAGATCCAAGGTATGCACACTGGCTGAAGGGAACCTTGATACATACATCGAGAAGAACAATGGCCCGATCAACGCCACAAGGAAGGAAAAGCTCCAGTACGTCGGGGAAGACCCGGAAGACGCAGGCGGATACTTTATCATAGGCGGCTCGGAAAGAGTCATAGTTTCACTGGAAGACCTTGCTCCGAATAAGATTCTGGTGGAGTTCGAGGAGAAATATGAATCAAAGATAGAGGTTGCGAAGGTATTCTCGCAAAGGGGCGGCTTCAGGGCACTGACCTCCATAGAAAAGGGAAACGATGGAATAATAAATGTATCAATTCCAAGCGTGGCAGGAACCATACCGCTTGTCATACTCATGAAGGCCCTCGGACTTGAGAAGGACGTTGACGTCCACAACTCAATATCAACAGTCCAGAAAATGGACCCAATAATTTACGCAAATATAGAAGAGGCAAAAAATCCGAAAATTTTCCCTCCCAATGGTATTACTAACAACGAAGACGCGATATCATACATAGAAAAGAGGTTTGCCGCAGGACAGGCAAAGGAATTCAGGGAGAAGAAAGTTTCGCAGATGCTTGACAAGTCACTGTTGCCGCATCTCGGGGACACAGATGCAGACAGGCTGAAGAAGGCAATATACCTGGGAAGAATGGCCAGATCATTGCTGGAACTTAACCTCGGGCTCAGGAAAGAGGATGACAAAGATCACCTTGCAAACAAGAGAATAAAACTGGCTGGAGACTTGCTGGATGAGCTATTCAGGAATGCATTCCAGTCTGTATTGAAGGATCTTAAATACCAGCTTGAGAGAACATATAACCGGAAGAAGGGCATAAGGCTTCGACCGGCAGTAAGGCAGGACCTTCTTACCCAGAAAATTCTGCATGCAATGGCAACAGGAAACTGGATAGGTGGAAGAACGGGTGTTTCGCAGCTTTTGGACAGGGTATCTAACGTCAGCACCCTGAGCCACCTGAGGAGGATCATATCTCCCCTGACCAGATCCCAGCCGCATTTCGAGGCAAGGGACCTTCACCCCACACAGTGGGGAAGGATTTGTCCGAATGAAACCCCAGAGGGCCAGAACTGTGGACTGGTGAAAAACGCCGCACTCATAATCAACGTGACCGAGGGCATTGACCCTGATATCGTGCTTGAATTCCTCAAGGGCATGGATGTCAGGGAAGTGCTGGAGGAGAACCCAAATGCCGGAAGAGTATATCTCAACGGCGATTTCATAGGATATCACGACGACCCCGGCCACCTGACTAACCAGATTCGGGGAGAGCGCAGGAAAGGGAAGCTGCCAGACGACGTGAACGTGAGATTTGACCCTGAAACCCGTGAAGTTATCATCAACTGCGACAGGGGAAGGATAAGGCGCCCCCTGCTCACACTCAACAACAGTACAACAGTCATGACAAGGGACATGCTTAAAAAACTCGATAATGGAGAATACCAGCTGAAAGACCTTGTTAAGAAAGGCGCAATGGAATGGATCGACGCAGAAGAGGAAGAGAACCTGTACATTGCGGTGTATGGCTACGAATTCCCCGAAAGATGCCCCAACTGTGGAATATACCTTTACAGAAGCAAACTCGACTGGACCAATCACGGCGAGGCAGACAGCGAAAAGGTCATGCTGCAGTGCCAGGAATGCAAGGGAACATTTGAGGGAAAGAGCCTCCTTACAGAAGAACACACGCACATTGAAATAGATCCTTCATTGATTCTTGGAGTGGTCGCATCAATTACGCCGTATCCTGAGCACAATTCGTCGCCGAGGATCACCATGGCTGCAGCTATGACCAAGCAGTCCATCGGCCTTTCCAGCACGAATTTCAGGATCAGGACCGATACCAGGGGACACGTTCTTCATTACCCGCAGATCCCGCTGGTCAAGACAAAAATTATGGATTTTATCAAGTATGAGAAGAAGCCCGCTGGGCAGAATTTTGTTGTTGCAATTTTATCATACCAGGGGTACAATATCCAGGACGCACTCATAATGAACAAGGCAGCAGTAGAGAGGGGGCTTGGAAGAAGCACATTTTTCAGGACTTATACTGCAGAAGAGAGAAGGTATCCTGGCGGCCAGGAAGACAGGTTTGAAATCCCTACACACGATGTGCTCGGTGCTAGAGCTGAAGAAAGCTACAAGAACCTCGATGAAAACGGAATAATATTCCCTGAATCCTACGTTGAAGGTGCCGATGTGCTGGTAGGAAAAACATCTCCCCCGAGATTTCTAGAAGAGGGCGGGGACAAGCTGGGCCCACAGAGAAGAAGAGAATCATCCATCACCATGAGGCCCAATGAGAGTGGGTTCGTGGACAACGTAATACTCACGGTCTCAGAGAGCAACAGCAGGGTCGTGAAAATCAAGGTAAGGAGCGAGAGGATCCCTGAACTTGGAGACAAGTTTGCCTCAAGGCATGGCCAGAAAGGGGTCATAGGATCAGTTGTTCCACAGGAAGACATGCCATTTACCGAAGACGGAGTCATCCCTGATCTTGTGATAAATCCCCATGCGATTCCTTCCAGAATGACGGTTGGTCACATACTTGAGATGATTGGAGGTCAGGTTTCTGCAATGAAGGGAGAGATCATCGACGGCACAATATTCAGTGGGGAGCCGGAAAAAAGCCTCAGGGACGGGCTCAAGAAATACGGTTTCAGGCAGTCTTCCGAGGAATCGATGTACGATGGAATCACGGGCAGAAAATTTGAAGCTGACATATTTACGGGAATCATTTATTACCAGAAGCTCCACCACATGGTTGCAGGGAAGTTCCATGCAAGGTCACGCGGTCCGGTACAGATTCTTACCAGGCAGCCGACAGAGGGAAGATCAAGGCAGGGTGGACTCAGGTTTGGTGAAATGGAGCGGGATACCCTGATCGCGCACGGTGCCGCAATGGTGATCAAGGATAGGCTCCTGGACCAGAGCGACGGAACAATTCTTTACGTATGCGGAAACCAAAAATGCGGGCACATAGCGATCCTTGACAGAAGGAAGGGGACACTGAGGTGCCCGGTATGCGGAAATACGGGAAACATTCACCCTGTTGAAACAAGCTATGCTTTCAAATTGATGCGAGACGAGCTGAACTCGCTGGGTGTAATTATGAGACTAAATCTGGGTGATATGAAATGACGGGTGGAATATCTAAAAGAATAAACAGGATACAATTTGCTCTTCTCTCTCCTGAGGAGATCAGGAAGATGTCTCAGGTGAAAGTAATCACTGCCGATACATATGATGATGACGGATATCCAATAGAAAGGGGACTGATGGACCTTCATCTCGGTGTTATAGAGCCGGGCCTCAAGTGCGCTACATGCGGAGGCAAGGTAGACGAATGCCCGGGACATTTCGGCCACATCGAGCTTGCAATGCCGGTGGTTCACGTAGGATTCATTAAGGAAATCAAGACATTCCTAGACGCAACGTGCAAATCGTGCGGAAGAATTAAGCTGACAGATGACGAAATCGTGTCTTACCGGAAAAAATTCGACGCAATGAGCCTTTCATCTTCAGACCCGGAAATCATAGGCCTAATGTCCAAGAAGGTAACGGACGAGGCTTCCCAGAGAATGGTATGCCCCCACTGCGGAGTACAGCAGGTGAAGGTTATACTTGACAAGCCCACGACGTTCAGGGAGGAGGGAATAAAGGTAACTCCAAAAGAGATAAGGGAAAGGCTGGAAAGGATTCCTGACGATGACCTTATATTCTTCGGCCTTAACAAGGAAGTTGCAAGGCCCGAGTGGATGGTGCTGACGGTCCTTCTTGTCCCGCCAATAAACGTGAGGCCCTCAATCACTCTCGAAACAGGTGAGAGGAGCGAGGACGACCTGACCCACAAGCTGGTGGACATAATAAGGATCAGCCAGAGACTCAGGGAGAGCAGGGATAACGGATCTCCGCAATTAATCATTGAAGATCTGTGGGATCTGTTGCAGTTCCACGTTACAACATACTTCGACAACCAGACCGCAGGCATCCCTCCTGCAAGACACAGGTCCGGCAGGGCACTCAAGACTCTGGTCCAGAGACTGAAGGGTAAGGAAGGGAGATTCAGGTCCAACCTGTCCGGAAAGAGGGTTAATTTCTCCGCAAGGACAGTTATATCGCCGGAACCTTTCCTTTCGATCAACGAGGTTGGAGTTCCGGAGAAAGCAGCCAGGGAACTCACCGTTCCACTGACTGTGAACATCTTCAACCTGGAGAGCGTCAGGAACTTCGTCAAGAACGGACCGGCACCCAGGGACGAGTTTGGCAAATACCTTCCCGGCGTAAACTACATAATCAGGCCGGATGGGAGAAGGATCCGTGTTTCAGCGCAGAATGCAGAGGAGAACAGCAAGAGGGTTGAGGTTGGCTGGGTGGTGGAAAGACAGCTGATGGAAGGAGACATTGTGCTTTTCAACAGGCAGCCTTCACTGCACAGGATGTCCATGATGGCACACACAGTCAGGATACTGCCAGGACAGACATTCAGGTTCAACCTCGCGGTATGCACGCCATATAACGCCGATTTTGATGGTGATGAGATGAATCTGCACATCGTCCAGAAGGAAGAGGCCAGGGCAGAGGCGAGGATAATAATGAAGGTTCAGGAACAGATAATGTCACCGAGATTCGGTGGTCCTATTATCGGCGGAATACACGATCACATAACTTCTCTGTTTCTCCTGACTCACGAAAACCCGCTCTTCACCGAGGAACAGATGATCCACATAATGAGCTACGTCAATCCGGAAAAGACTCCTGTGTCAGTGGTAAAGAACGGAAAGAGATACTATCACGGGAGAGACATATTCTCTGCAGTACTTCCAGATGGGCTTAACCTGAAATTCACAAGCAAGCTCTGCGCATCTTCCAAGGCTAAATGCGAATACGAGTCAGATCCTGCGGATAAAGAAGTTGTGATCGTGAACGGCAGGATGATTCATGGCACTATCGATGAAACCGCAATAGGTCCGTTCTCAGGGATAATTATTGACAAGATATTCAGGAAGTACGGTCCAGCTGAAGCCGCAAAGTTCATTGACAGAATGACCAGGCTGGCTGTCGGGTTTATCAGCCAGAGAGGATTTTCTACCGGAATAAAAGATTACGACATACCTGAAAACGCAGTTTCAAGGATAAAGGAAATTTCTGACGAGGCAACGGTAAGGATAAACAAGCTCATAGAAACCTACAGGGAGGGCATGCTCCAGCCTGCACCCGGGAGATCCGTAGAGGAGACCCTGGAAATAGAAATTCTCTCGGTAACGGGCGGTGCAAGGGACGAGTCCGGTAAGGTAGCCAGCGCATACCTTGGCTTGACAAACCCCTCGGTCATAATGGCAAGGTCAGGTGCAAGGGCAAAGATGCTGAACATATCTGAGGTGGCAGGAATGGTTGGGCAGCAGTCCGTCAGGGGAGGAAGGCTTAACAGGGGGTACTACGGCAGAACTCTTCCGCACTTCAAGGTTGACGATATCGGCGGCAAAGCAAGGGGTTTCGTAAAATCATCATACAAGTCAGGACTTGATCCTCTGGAATATTTCCTCCACAGTATCGGGGGCCGAGAGGGACTTGTCGACACTGCGGTAAGAACATCCAGGAGCGGTTACATGCAGAGAAGGCTGATTAACGCCTTTGAAGACCTGAAGGTCGATGAAACCAGAAGCGTGCAGGACACGATTGGGACTGTCATCCAGTTCAAGTATGGGGAAGACGGAGTAGATCCTACAAGGAGCGAAAGAGGAGAGACGGTTGACCTGGACTATCTTATCTTTGATGCCGAGCAGGAGGTGCAGTGATGTCTGCAATCCTGTGGAAAGATACAAAGAAGAACATGAGGGACCTTATAAAGCACACTCCGGCATATTACGCAGTCGAGGCTGAATTCTCCGATGTTCCGAAAGAGGGATACGTGACTACGGACCAGAAGAATTTCACTTACTACCTGAAGATTTCTGCAGTTGAAGAATACAAGCAGCAGGAAAGCATCTTCCTGAAACGAAAGACTGGTCTCAAGAGCGTACTCAAAATAGAATCCGCCAGGGAAGTCGATCCGATCTCCCTGGGCGAGTTCAAGAAAGGATCCAAGCGTGTCAAGGAATTTGAGGACTTCATGACCGCAGACCGGGTACAGGCAAAGATGGAGGAAAAGTCAGCTTATGCAGAAGCCCTCGCCCCAGAGGTGAAAAAGGTAATGGAGGATGCGAGGGGATTGGGGTACGAACTCCCGGTTTCAGTTGCGACTGAACTGGCTTCTAAGCGTGACGGCATTAAGAAAGATGTCTACGATAAAGTTCTTGGCGAAATAGACAGGGACATACAGGTAAAGTCAATTGACCCCTACGAGGCTGTGGGCATAATAGCAGCACAGAGCATAGGTGAACCTGGTACACAGATGACCATGAGGACGTTCCACTTTGCCGGTGTCAGGGAAATGAATGTTACACTCGGCCTGCCAAGGCTCATAGAGATAGTTGATGCGAGAAGGATTCCCAGTACACCGTCCATGACAGTTTACCTCAACAAGGATATCGAGGAGGACGAGGAGGCAGTTCTCAAGGTTGTGAAGGAGCTTGAGAATACAACAATCATCGATGTCGCCGACATAATTACGGATGTGGCTGAGATGATCCTCACAATAAAGCCGGACCAGACAAGAATGAAGGAGAGGCTCGTCATTCCGTCCGACCTTGCACAGGCACTGGAAAAGATGAAGGGAATCACTGTTATCAGGGGAGAAACGGAAGACAATGTTATCGTGAAACCTCAGCAGGAATCATTCAAGAAACTCTATCAGGTACAGGAACAGCTCAAGGAACTGACAATCAAGGGAATTACGGGCATTAAGCGGGCAATAGCGAGAAAGCAGAACGACGGAAAATGGATAATATACACTCAGGGTTCCAATCTCAAGGACGTCCTGCAGCTTGATGAGATAGATTCTACCAGGACTTACACAAACGACATAATAGAGATTGCAAACGTACTGGGCATTGAGGCTGGCAGAAATGCTATCTTCCGTGAATCCGCGAACACTCTTGCTGAACAGGGATTGATTGTGGACCAGAGGCACCTCATGCTTGTATCTGATATGATGACCTTTTCTGGCACTGTCAGGGCTGTAGGCAGGCAGGGCATATCAGGAAGGAAAAGCAGCGTTCTTGCGAGGGCGGCGTTTGAAATAACCACGAAGCACCTCCTCAGGGCAGGTTTGCTGGGAGAGATAGATCCCCTGACAGGAGTTGCGGAGAATATCATAGTAGGGCAGCCCATTACTCTGGGAACAGGTGCAATTAACCTTATTTATAAAGGAAACAATAAATGATTTTTCCGGCTTTTTTTGGAGACGTGTAGGTAATGAAAGAGATCACTATAGATAACAAGATAATGGGTTATATAGCCATGTTTGAAAGGATTAGCCACGCCGAGTTGAAGGAATGCCTGGAAAATGACGACATGGTACTGTTCATAGTTGGTGAAAAACGCCTTGCTGAAATTTTCAACAGAAACAAGAACATAGTGTCAGAACTGAAGGAGAAGGTCAACAAGCACATACTCCTCGCAGAATCCTCTAGGGACCTGCTGATGTTTGTCAAGAACCTCTTCTACAGGTACGGAGTCAAGGAAATAGACATAACGTGGAAGGAAAACATGACTGACATACTTGTCGCCGTTGAGACCACCGAGATCGGAAAGGCAATCGGGAAGGAAGGGAGAAACATAAAGCTACTCAAGGAAGCCGTCGGAAGGTTCTTCCCCATACACTCCCTCAACATTAAGCAGTGATACCGGTTCAGGCGTCAGGTGATTTAAGGCGCCTATTTTTCCACATCAATTATTTTTTTCCTGCTTCTGGATCCGCTGACTATGCTGACATTTGAAGTGTTAACAGAATATTTTCTTGCGATCTGCTTGATGACGTCAATATTCGCGCGGTTGTTTTCCAGGGGTTCAGTGGTGTACACATCGATCCCGTCAGGAGTCTCCGAAATTTTCCTGTCGCCGTGCCTCACTCTTACATACAGCCTCATCGTATTTCCGGGAAGCAGAAAGCAGGGATAAACCTATCACCTCTGTGCGGTCCGGAAGCTGGACTGGGCCACACAATATCCTGACGCCACTCCGTCCCCCCTCTACATGAATGATTGCACCCCCTGTGTTGATCTGTAAAGAATTATAAAGTTGCTTCAATACTCCATAATGGAACATGGGTCCATCACGGCGGAAGATTACCTCAAGATCATAGACGAACTCACAAACTACAGGGGATATGCCACCCTGAATGATATATCAAAATTCTTCTCTGTCACAAGGCAGAGTGTCTACGACGAGATGAACATACTTATTGACAAAGGCATGGTGGAAAGAACCAGCAAGGGTGAATACGTGCTCTCGGAAAAGGGAAAGCACGAAGCCAATATATTCCTCCGGAAGCATCGTATAGCAGAAATACTCCTGAGCCGAGCGCTGAATATGGGATGGGACCTTCTTGACAGCGAGGCAATGGGAATAGAGCACGGAATAACAGAAACAATAGCCAGCCTTGTGTGCGATAACTACGGATGCGAGAAATGTCCTCACGGAAATCCTGTGCCGGACATTTCGGGGAATGTCACCGAGCCGAATGATCTATCATTCCGGGAAATTGGGAAAAACAGCCAGGTGAGAGTGTCAAGGGTAATTTTTGAAAGTGATGAAGTTCTGAGGTACCTTCAATCATATTCCATAACGCCAGGTGCAGATCTTGTTGTGGGGGACGACGGAGGGGTATATTTCGGCGATGAGGGCGCAAGATCCAGAATACCGGAGGATATCGCCGCAGCCATGAAATTCTTCCCGCGGTAGGTTATAACCTGCGGTCGCCTGAATAAGAGATGAGAACTGATGGTTATCCATTGCTTTGACAGGCAATATCGTAGGCGCTCCGTCCGCTTGAAGCATGAAGATACTGTAAGGATGTAGATTCATCCATATGCTGAAAATAAACTGCCCTATATCCGGAGGAAGTCAATAAACTCAAGGTCTCTGCGCTCCATTTTTATCTAGATCATCCCAATTACAATCAGGTAATTGTAATGCGGATTTGATAATACGACCCGGCGTCGAGATCAGGGCATTGTTTTAAGTAGTGATTAGATATGTAAGGACATCCTTACGTGATGCCATGATGCACTTTTTGTATTTCTGTCGCAAACCGGATATAAGCATTTTGACGGAAATATCAATGGAGGTGATCGCTTGCTTTCCATTCAGGGAGTGAAGCGTTACCTGAAATTTTTCGGCCCCGCATGGCTTGTAATGATTGCTGACATGGATGCGAGCAGCACACTTGGAGCAGCTGAGACTGGCGCGCTGTTCAGGTACGGACTCATATGGTTTATGCTGATCCTGATAATACCACTCTTTTTCATACAGGAAGCTTCCGGCAGGATTGGCACGGTAACGGAGAAGGGTCTTGGGGAGGTGATCAGGGAGAATTACAGCAAGCGTACCACAATGATCATGACTGTTCCGATGGTGGTAACCGATATGGTAACATACGCCGTAGAGTATATAGGCATTGCAATCGGATTGGAACTTCTGGGTATTTCCACGCTTCTTGCCCTTCCCCTTGTCTACATGCTTCATATCCTGATTGTTACAAAGAGGAAGTATGGCACCACGGAAATAATTCTCCTCGCAACATCCTCAGTGCTAATCGTATCGTTTGTTGCCACGCTTCTCATAAGGGGGATAGTAGCCTACAATCCAGTTTATATAGCGGCTACACCCGATTACCTGTTCATACTGGCCGTTAACGTTGGTGCGGTGATAATGCCGTTCATGCTGTTCTTCCAGACTTCCGCCACCGCAGAGAAGGTCAGCAAGGTAAGGAAAAGTGATATCTCGCTTTCCGGGCAGGGTCTGACAAGCGAGGTTTCCAGATCATTTACCAGAAATGCCCTGAGTTCGATGCGCAAGGAAACACTTGCAGGAGCAGCCGTAAGTGAATTGCTGATGGTTGTAGTTGAGATGACCATGAGCGGCGTTGGATCAGGTACAAATTTCGCATCTGCCCGTCAGCTGGCAGGTGCCCTCTCCGTGGTCGCCAACAGCTATTCCCCGTATCTCTTCGGCATAGGCCTCATAGGGGCTGCCTTCCTGGCTCTGGTTGTAATTTCCATGGGTAGCGCGTGGGGGCTTGTTGAAGCACTGGGACTTAAGAGGAACAGGGCAAATTCAGTATACATCATGGAGAGCCTACCCGCATTGATAACTGCCATGATCATTCCTCAGTCCCTGCTCATAAATGCCGTGTTATACCTACTGGTACTGTTCGTGTTTGTTCTCATAGGACCCGCTGTTATGATGGGGTTGATATCCAAGAACAGAAGGGTAATGAGGGAATACGCCACAGGAAAGAAGAGGGAAATCATGTACTGGGCCAGCCTGGCCTTTGTGGTTCTCTTTGGGATTCTAGCACTCGCTTAGCTTAATAATTCCTCCGATGCACAGCCTCTCAGTCCAGCAGTTTGTGGTACCGGCTGGCGCGTTGATTTGGCGATCAACAGGGAATATCCAGATTAGAGTTGGCACGCTGAAACTGGGACATGTTTATATTCAGCCTTCCAATGCATGTAGGCTAATCATGAATTCCAACAGCCAGGCTAATGAGAATGATCAACAGGTTCGAGTCATCCTTCCCAACAAGAGGAAGGGGGAAATGTTCGGTCTAGTTGAAAAACTGTCAGGAGCCTCAAGGCTGACTGTCATGTGCGAGGATGGATTTACAAGGAATTCCAGGATACCCGGTAAAATGAAGAAACGCATGTGGATACGGGAGCATGACCTCGTTATAGTAAAGCCGTGGGAATTTCAGAATGAGCGAGCGGATGTAGTGTACAGGTACACACAGACACAGGCAAGCTACCTGAGCAGAAATAACCTCCTGCCTGAAGTCATAAATATTTTTAAGTGAGCATGACAGAAGAAAGATCCGCACTGAAGCAGCTTATTGACTCTGGAGAATTCCTAAACAGCTTCAACATGGACCGGAAGACTTCCGGACTGGTTTTTGATAAGCGGACGCTGATGTCCATCTACGAACTCAGCAGCAGGGAAGGAATAGATTACATAGATTTCCCAATATCCAGCGGGAAGGAATCCGTTATATTCAAGGCATACATGAAGAAGAAACCCGTTGTGCTCAAGGTATACAAGATGTCTACCCTCAAGTTTTCAAATATAGGGATCTACATAGAGGGGGACTACAGATTTGCGAGGGAGAGGATAAACAGGTCAAACCTGGTATTTATCTGGGCAAAGAAGGAATATACAAACCTCGATGCGACAAGGGGTGCAGGCATCACCTGTCCCAGGCCAATAGCCTACCACAGGAATCTTCTCCTTATGTCATACATAGGCACTGCCTCTTCCCCGGCTCCCGCACTCAGGGATGCGGTTTTCGATCCCCAGCTGGTATATGGGCAGGTAAGAAGTTACATGCGAAAGCTGTATCGTGACGCAGGCTTGATTCACGCGGACCTGAGCGAATACAATATCCTGTATTACCGGAAGAAACCCTACTTCATAGACTTTGGGCAGTCAGTATCCAGGAAGCACCCATCCGCTGATTTCTTCCTCGAAAGGGACGTAAAGAATATAACGCATTATTTCATTAAGTTAGGCGTCGACTGCACGCCTGAAGACCTCATGGCATATATAAGGAGTGAAAGCTGAGTTGGAAATAGGCACGGTAAAGATACCAAAGGAACGGATACCGATAATGATCGGGAAGGAGGGCCAGACAAAGAAGGAGATTGAAACCCTTGGTGAGGTGAAGCTCTCGGTGGACTCAGTCGATGGAAACGTATCGGTCGACCAGAGAGGAGACGCGCTGAAGGCTACTCTTTCGATTAGTGCAGTGCAGGCCATAGCCAGAGGATTCAATCCGGCGATCGCAAAGACACTATTTGATGACTACATGCAGTTCATAGTAGTCTCGCTGAGAGAATTTGCGAAACCAGGTTCCAGGAGAATTGAGGAACTGAAGGGGAGAATTATAGGCAGGGATGGCAAAACAAGAAAGGTTATTGAAGATCTCACATCTACAAGGATTTCTGTATATGGGGATACGGTATCCATAATAGGGGATTATGTGTCAATCCAGTATTCACGGGAAGCCATAGCGATGATAATCGCAGGAAAGAAGCACAGGTCAGTTTACCAGTATCTTGAAAAAAGGGTAAAGGAGATAAAATTCCGGAAGATTGAGGAAACCTTTGGGTAGGCGCATTGGCCTGTATTTTCAACCCTCATAAACTGTATGAATGGCTAACCGGCTCCGGAAAAGGATGAAAAGACTTCTATCCGGATCTTTGAGATTATGCGCAATTCTTCAATAAGTCTTATATGAGTTTTTAGCATCTCCCTCTGAAGCGGGGTAGGGTAGTTAGGAAATCCCGACGGGCTCATAACCCGTAGATCAATGGTTCAAATCCATTCCCCGCTATTTTTTCACTGTGGGCAATATTTCTCGCTTATTTTCATTACGAGATCATCAAAGTTAGACTCCCCAAGGGGTTCCGAGACCACATATCCAAGATCGCGAAGTTTCCTCGCGGTGGTATTTCCGATGGCATATATCGGTACCCGGATTTTCGGGCCCGCCAGGTTTACCAGGATGGTGGCTTCCATTGGCGATGTGACGATTATTCCTGATAGTTCGGGCGAATCCATAGCATCCAGTATAAGGCTTCCATGCTGGCTTGCAGTGACTTCATATATATGGTAATCCTTCGCGTTCAAGCCTCCTCTTTTCAGCGTTTCCGGGAGTCTTGGATCGGCATTCCCGCTTCTGATAAGGGCCACTCTCTCACCCCTGTCTAAAGTCTTCAAAATCAACCTTGCCAGTCCGGGTGAATCCTTCTGATCTGGGATGACTGCCTTCAATCCGGCATGTTCAATTGCCTCTCCCGTCCTGTCCCCGATTGCAAAAACGTTTCCACGGAAGGATCTAATCAGGTCTGGATAGTATTTCAGGAATTCCCTGACCCCAAATGCGCTGGTGAAACAGAGCGAATCCGGGCTGAACGACACTAGTTCTGCCCTTAAGGCTTCATCGTAACCAAGCGCCCTTATCTCAGTGAGCGGGATGTTTCTTATCTCGAGACATCGTACCTTAAACGTTCCTGCCTCCTTTCCGATGGGACGGGTGGAGATAAGGAACGGCATCTGGCAATCATGCTCCGAGAACGCCGTAGCCATAGCTTTTCGGGAGCTCGTTCTTTATCGAGTCAAGGTATGCTTCAAGATCGTCATCATTTGTGATCACGCCCCTGAAATCCACATGATTGATCAGATCCATAGAGTAAAATCTTGACACTACAAAATTGTAATTCTCCACGGACTTGCTTATTATTCCAACTGGTGAGGAACACCCAAGGTTGAGCCGTTCCATGACCGATCTCTCAATTTCCATGTTTCTTCTGGTGGCGGCATCGTCAATCCTGGAAAGAATCCCAGAAACATCGCTATCTTCCTGGGAAACAACAGCTATTATGCCCTGATTCGGAGCAGGAACAAAAGCTTCTTCCGGCAGCGGGAAATGCTTCTCAGATATATTCAGTCGCTTTATTGCGGCGGTTGCGACTATTATGCCGTCATATTCCCCTGCCTTATATTTGGATATTCTGGTGTCTATGTTTCCCCTTATATTCTTTACTATGAGGTCAAATCTCTTGCCGCGAAGTTCGGCCGCCCTTCGTATGCTGGACGTTCCAATCTTGGCCCCGTATGGCAGTGATTCCAGCTGCCTTTGAGCAATAAGGGAATCCCCTGGATCCTCACGCTGGAGAACGGCCGATATCTCAAGGCCATCCGCAATCTTTGATGGGATATCCTTCGCACTGTGAACAGCGCAGTCTATCTTGCCATCGAGAACAAGCTTGTTGAGTTCCCTGACAAATACCCCGACACCCTTCAGGCGGTAGATCGCATCTTCCCTGTTCAGGTCGCCGGTTGAAAGATGTTCCACTATTCGGGGGGAGTATCCTGCCTCTGAAAGCAGGGATTTTACCATGCCGGCCTGAACTAGAGCCAGCTTACTTGGCCTTGTTCCTAAGGTTATCTCTTGCATTTTTTTAATGATTCCTCCATCTTCAGAATTGTGGACTCTATGTCCTCCTCGCCGTGGGCGAAGCTCATGAAATTTGTCTCAAATGTGCTCGGCGGGAGATATATACCAGCATTCAGCATCCTGTCAAAATACTGCTTGAACAGGGACCGGTCTGCCTTCATAACTTCCCGGTAGTTCCGTGCATGGTTTAAGCCAAAGAACACTTGATACATTGAACCTATAGAATTTATTGCACCGTTTATATTTAATGTTTGCATAATTGATTCCAGTGCATTTACCAGCTTTTGCACCTTGCTGGCAAGTTTCCCGTAATCGCTCCCCCTGAGTATCTGCATTGTTATCCTTCCCGAGGCCATCGAGAACGGGTTTCCTGAGAAAGTGCCGCTCTGGTAGACGGGGCCGGAGGGAGAGACCATATCCATGATATCTTCTCTTCCACCGAATAGTCCTATTGGGGCTCCTCCACCTATAACCTTTCCAAGCGTGGTCAGGTCAGCCTCGACTCCTGCAATGTCCTGGTATGGGGAAAACCCGAACCTGTACCCAGTGATCACCTCATCCAGAATCAGCAGCGCATCATATTCGGTTGCCAGTTCCCTCAAACCCTTAAGAAAACCGTCGGCAGGATTGATCACCCCCACATTTCCCATAACGGGTTCGACGATGATCGCAGCGGTTTCCCGCCTGTTGCTCTGCAAAGTATTCCTCACGGAATCTAGATCGTTGTAGTCCGCAACAACGACAGTTTTCGAAACCTCCTCCGGTATTCCGGGGGATGATGGCACGCCGAAGGTGAGTGTCCCGCTCCCGGATTTGATCAGTGCATAGTCATGAGCGCCATGAAAGCAGCCCTCCATTTTCAATACCTTCTTCTTCCTGGTATATGCCCTCGCCAGCCGGATCGCATGCATTGTAGCTTCCGTCCCTGAATTCGTGAATCTCATTTTCCTGATGCTGCGGGAACTTCCCCTGATTATTCTTCCTAGTGTTACTTCATCCTCGGTAGGGGTGCCGAAGAGATATCCATCCCCAATCCTCTCCTGAAGATCCTTGACCACGGAGGGATTTGCATGCCCGAGGATCATGGCCCCGAATCCAAGACTGTAATCAATAAATTTCCTGCCCTCATAATCCTCCAACTTCGATCCACTGCCCCTCCTGAAAAATAATGGGAAGGGATCGTAATACCTGACCGGCGAGTTCACACCACCTGGAAATAAGCTTGAGGATTGCCTGTAAAGTGTCTCGGAATTCATCGTTCGCTATCCTATCTTAGAATTTATCTTTTGTGAGCGGGAGACCCCTCGGCCTGACGGGGGGGGGTGAGAGCGAACACAAAATTCAATATATTCTACTCTAATCTTTTAATTGATGTTCAGGACTATTAAACTGAAGCTTCCATACGATTCTTCCCTCGTGGAAACGGGGAAGCAGTTCATGAAAGCATGTCAGATAGTGCTGGACTACGGTTTTGCAGAGAAGACATACAACAAGAACAAGCTGAACAGGGGGACATACAGGGACGTGCGGGAAAAGATACCAACACTTCCTTCTGCACTGGTGCAGACAGCAAGGGATACTGCATCAGAGGCGTTGAAGCAGACAGAGCTTGAAAAGAAGATACACAGATCATCATACACCATAAGATATGACAGGAGAACATTCAGGTTCTATCCCGATTCTGACACAGTATCACTGACAACTGTCAGGGGAAGGCTGGTATTCCCTGTGGCAAATTCACCACTGGTGGAGAAATACAGGGGAGAATATACCAATGCACAGGTAGTCATTCATACAAAGGACAGGAAAATGTTCTTGATGGTTCAGGTAGAGATGGATGAGGTGGATCATGAAGCAGT
This sequence comes from Thermoplasmata archaeon, assembly GCA_021793945.1. Next base: position 3,559 of record JAJYRT010000005.1, on the reverse strand, counting down.
GAGGAAAAGGGATGCAGGAGTTGTGGGAATAGACAGGGGCATAAAGAACATCGCAGTATTGTCAAATAACATGTTCTTCAATTCAGCCCATCTGAAGGACGTGAAGGGAAGATACCGGTACAACAAAAAGAGATTACAGCACGCAGGCACTCGATCCGCTCATCGCAAATTACTGGAAACGAGCGGAAGAGAGAGACGGTTCGTGCTTGACACAAATCATGTGATATCAAAGAAAATCATCAATCTCCCCTTTGATGTGATTGCCCTTGAAGATTTGAGAACAGCAGGAATGAAGAAGAAAAGCAATGGAAGGAGATTCAACCACAAGCTTGGGTCATGGTCTCCCTTCCAGTTACAACAATTCATAGAATACAAGGCAGAGGATTCAGGGAAGACCCTGATCTATGTCAACCCGAAATACACATCACAGAAATGCTCAAAATGTGGATTCATTGATAAAAACAACAGGAAAGGTTCAGCGTTCCACTGCAAAAACTGTGATTTCAAGCTTCATGCCGACCTGAACGCCTCAAGAAACATTGAGGTACTCGGTAAATCTGGGTACTTCAGGCTGCTGTCAACCAGCCAATCGTTGCGGTTCGATGAATCCATGTCTACGGGCATGGGGGAGACCAGCAACAAGCCAACTCCTTCAGGGGTTGGTAGTTGACTATTTCCCAATTGTTTTTAAAATTATGATGCATTATCGGAGATAATGAACAACAAAGAAATAGTAATAACAGGTTTTGGCGGGAGCCTCAGGAAAGGGTCACTGAACCTTCTTCTGCTGAAGGATGCAGCCAATCACATGCCGGCCGGCTCCCGGCTTGATGTAGCTGACATTTCCGGAATCCCCATTTACAACCAGGATCTGGAGGAGGCAGAGAACGAGAGCGTAACACAGCTTAGAGAGAAGATAAGGCACTCTCAGGGATTCCTGGTTGTGACTCCGGAATATAATTTCTCACTCCCGGGGTATCTGAAAAACGTGATAGACGTGGTTTCTAGACCTACAAGGCTGAATCCATTCACGGGAAAGCCGGGAGCTATCATGAGTGCGTCAACCGGCATGCTTGGTGGATCACGGGCGCAGTACCACCTGCGACAGATTTTTACCGGACTCGACTCCAGAATAGTCAACAAACCAGAGGTTTTCGTGACGTTCGCACAGAACAAATTTGATGCTGATGGTCACCTGAAAGACGAGCCCACGATAAAGTTCGTCAGGGATCTGCTGAACAACCTCGTTGCCGAGGCGAAAAAGCACCTGGAATAGGCATTGAATATTCAGTGAAGGAACACACCCACCCCAATCCTGCTGAAACATAGCCTGACACTTTGGGTACCATCTATAAGTACTCCGGATAGCTGATCAGTAGAGATGTCGCCCTGGATAATAATCACAGTGCTGGTTATTCATATTTTCTCCGCGATATTTTTCATCGGGGGTTCATTTTTCATCTGGTTCATCGTATGGCCGGTTTCCTATAAGCTAACAGATGATGAGTCATACAGGACAAGAATAGTAGGGCTAATCGGCAGGTTGTTTGGCTATTATACGAACGCTCTTGTCATAATACTCATAGCCACGGGCCTGTTCCTTGGTTACGAGTACCTCCCTGCCCTTTCCGATCTTGAAACCACGACAGGAGGACAGATTCTTCTGGCCAAGTCGATTGTGGTTCTGGTGATGTTGGTCCTGATGTATGCCAACAACATATACCACGGAAAAAAGATTATGCGCTTAAGCGAGGAGAAAAGGTACGATGAGATGCAGAGGATAAGGAGGATCACCCATATCGCCTCTTTCGTTACAATGGGGTTGATGCTGGTAATTTTGGTCCTGGCTGTTGCATTGCAGTTCTATATGCCTTAGGGGGGAGAATACGGCAAGGACAGGTTACGGCATCCTGAATACTAGGAACAATGTGAACACTAAAGCCAAGTAAGGACCTGAGTATTTGAACAGCACGAAGGAACTTTTTTTGTTTGGTTTCTCAATGAATTTCACCGAATAATAAATCAATGGCAGTGATAGGAGCGAAACCGCCAGAAGATAATAGAGAGGTTCTGTCCCAAAAAAATATGGTAGGGTGGCAAATATTATGAGAAAGAATGCGGAAATTGAAATACAGGCTGCTGTAGTCTCTTCTTTAAAGACAACAGGAAGCATTGGGACGTTTGCAGAGGCATAATCTTCCCTGTTTTTATAAGCAATGCTCCAGATGTGGACTGGAATCCACGCAACAACGAGGGCAAAGAGAAATAACGGTACAGGGGAAAAAACATTTGTTACAGTGAACCACCCTATCAACACAGGGAAGCCACCGGAAAATCCTCCAAGAACCACACTCCACGGGGTTCTTCGTTTGAGCAGATAGCTGTAAATGATTACATTGTCAAACACCCCTAAAATCATGAAGATGCTGGCGTAAAATTTCCCGAATATCATGAGGATGGAAATTGACAGCAAAACAAGTATCAGTCCGAAGAACAGTCCTTTGTTTCTGGGAATAGCTCCAGTAACCAGTGGCCTTTCCTTTGTCCTTTGCATTATTGCGTCTATATCAGAGTCTATGTAATTCGTGATCCCTTCTGCTCCAGCTGATCCCAGAGTGACGGCTGTTATAGCTAGAATTACGAGATATATGCCACCGGAATGTGGTTGTCCAACTGCGAGGATTGCACCGACTGCAGCGACGAAAACAAGGAGTATCCAGACTTTCGGTTTCGTGTAGATTAAGTAAGTAAGAAACCGCTGACCGCCCCGCATGACTGATGATGATAGGTAAGTAGATAAGTTAATTCGTCTCTCATTTTTCACCGGGGGATAAAGGCGGGTGGAAAGATAGCTTAACATTATTGTTTCTTTCCAGCATTTTGGAACAAACATCGTACAACGCAATATGATGTGATATACAACTGGTGGTGAGTTAATTGCAAAGCAGGATCAGCTAGCCCGAACACTGTTTCAAAAACGTATACATTCAGAATAATTATGTTCCGCAACACCTAATTTTACGTTTCCCCTAACCGGAGACAAATAAAGTGACATTTCGGAAATCCGAAAAATGTATACTGGTTTCACATTACTGTCAGAGTTTACAACTTGAAACTTATTTATGCCTTTCGACTTTAATATAAGGGATTCGGTTCTAATATAAACCCCAAATCAACATAATGAGATATATGGGCAGCATCTCAACTAATAATAAGCAGTTTTTGGATTTTTCGCTGAACATGAGGTACAACACATTCGCTGTGCTTGCGTTTATTGCCCTATTCCTTGTGATCGGACCGTTTTTGCCCGGGGTCAGTTGGTTTAGTCTAGGGGATTTCACTCTTGATATGGTCAATTTCTACCACACAATAATGATACCGTTCGCTTTTCTGTTAATACTATATGCATCAGAACTGCTACAGCTTGGGAGTTTCGAGAGAAAAATCGTAAATATCAGCACTTATCCCGTACTTTTCCTCACACTGATAGGAATGATATTCTTCTATCCCGCAAACACTCAGACCGCTGATTATGTCATACAAGCCGTAAGAGATCTGT
>JAJYRT010000121.1:1478-5684 GCA_021793945.1 Thermoplasmata archaeon | reverse complement strand
ATCTACCATGGCATGAAGGCAGAAACCGACATGAAGATGATCTGCATTGTCCCGATAAAAGCGGCAAAGGAAATGCTCGGAGAATGACTTCACCTTGAATTCCATGTGTGCTACCTGTCCATATTTTTAAACTTTAACCTAATAATTCAGGGTTTCTCTTTATATCCTGCACAATTTACCATCCAAAGATAATAAAATGAATGAGAAGGCATTTTACTCCATAGTAATTGCAATAGTTGTTATTGGCGGAATAGGTGTGGGTATAGCATACAATCACCAGGGACCGACCCCGGTGAGCACTGGTGCGTACAACCTGGACCTGGTTGTCATACCCGGACTTTATTTCAACAGCTCAGTAACAAGCCAGCCAGCGTATTTTGTTCTGGAAAATGGGACGCTGCATTCTTCCGCAAACATCTCTATACCTTCAAACAGGCTTATAGATCTGACCATATTTGACTATGACTCCGGTCCCGGTTACGGCACATTGCCTGTATACACAAATGTATCCGGTACTCTTGGCGGTGTTGTGTATATACTTAACAAGACAATGATAAATGCCACGAACAGCGGCACCGGGGCTATAAAAATACTTAACAATTCCATTCCGGTTACAAACATATCCGAGGCAAATATATCACACACCTTCACCGTTCCAAACCTGTTTGGCACAGGCAAGGATCTTAACGTTCCCGTTGGAACACAGATGGTAGAGTTTGCCCAGTTCTATGCAAACGTTACAGGGAATTACAACTGGATGTGCAACGTTCCATGCGGCAGCGGACCCGGCAGTCTTGGAGGCGCCATGGTCACCCCGGGATGGATGATGGGCACTTTCACTGTTTCATGATCTGGTCGTGACGAGATGGTTGAAGCAAAGAAAGAACCTGGGAAGGACAATCCTGCTGACGCATCAAGGCGCAGTTTCCTGAAAGTGATGATGGTTCTTGGCGTCGGTGCCGTGACAATAGGCGTAGCTCGCGGAGCCATACAGAACCTTATACCCCAGAGTGTAGGGATATCGTCATTTCCCACGCTGACTCTTGTTAACGCTACCACTGGCGCACCCATTAAAACCAACGACCTGATAGTGAACAATCCGGCGGCTGTAGTATTCGACTACCCGCTCCAGAACGAGCCGAATTTCCTCCTCAGGTTGGGACATTCTAGCGGGAACGATGTGGCCATCAACCCATACAATGTTCAGATACCTGCGACAGGCGGAACATTCAAGTCCCCCGGCGGAGTTGGGCCGCACAAATCGGTTGTGTCTTCAAGTGCAGTATGCCAGCATCTCGGATGCACACCCCCTTCCATACATTTCTACAAGCCCGGTACCACCATACCAAATCACCCGGGCCATTCAGGTCCAAACAATACGGGTTTCATAGGCTGCAATTGCCACGGAAGCACGTATGATCCGTATAAGGGCTTCTCCGTTGTGACCGGCCCGACAAAGAGTCCGCTGCCGAATGTTACACTAAAATGGGACAGTTTAACTAGCACATATTCGGTGATATCTCTAGTGGGGCCCACCATATACGGTCACTCCGACGATCTGAGTGGGGGAAATCCCTTGCCCTCATCAAGCCAGACCGACGTAACAACGATAAGTGAATGATATTGGTGTAAAAAATGACAGAAAGAGAACAGAATGACTTAATCAGGATAATGAATGATCCACAGCCGCTTCCGAGAAAAGTGCCAGATTATATGAGGAGGAGGGGTGGAATCTGGTACTGGACCGGAGCCATGGTGATGTTCGCATTCCTTTACGAGGTCATAACAGGTCTCGTAATACTCTTCTACTACCAGCCAACTGCAGCATATACAAGCACAGAGAGCTTCCTGAATTCAACGCCATTCGGGTCAATAATCATGACAACGCACCTTTACGGAGCCTATGTAATGATCGCACTACTGTACCTGCACCTGCTGAGGAACCTCTTCGTCGGCGCATATAAGAAGCCCAGAAAGAACCAGTGGTTTACGGGAGTCTTACTGCTCCTTACAACTCTGGCAGTAGGTTTTTTCGGTTATTCCATGAGCGGAGATGTGCTGGCTGCCAATGCTACAGGAGTCGGGAAGGGCATCGCTGCTGAAACACCGATGATAGGTACATACCTTGAAGGCATCTTCTTCGGAAACGGTACTACGGCATCCCTGTTTCAGAGGATGCTTGGATGGCATGTAGTTCTTGCAGCCGCTATAGGCATAATTTTCCTCGGGCATTTCTTCCTCGCTGAATACAATACCATAATGCCACGGAGGTCTGAATCAAAATACAGGGCACCACTGGTGGACAGGGAGACAACCGAATACAGGCCGTGGTATCCATACAACATGCTTTACATGGTGCAGATAGCGCTATACACGTTCGCTGCCATAGTAATAATCCCCTCGTTTGTCGTAGCTCTCCCCAATGTTCCAACCCTGTTCAGCCCGTTCCCGCAGGTAGCTGCAGGGACTTCATTTTCCGGACCGTTGTATCCACCGTGGTTCCTGCTCTTTGTGTACAAAGCCATGGATTTCCAGATTTCATCCATAATCGATCCATTCTGGGCAACCATCATTTTTGCTGGATCGCCACTGATCTACCTGCTGTTGATTCCACATCTGGACAGAAACAGCAGCCTTTCAATGATCGAGAGGCCGGTAACAGTGGCCCTGGGAATAATAGGCATTGCATATCTTGTGGGCATGTCAGTGTGGGGCGCCCTCACGCCCGGCCTTTTAATCCCGGATCTGGAAGTACTCTTGTTCTTCGTTGTTATAGGTGCGGCACTATTCGTGCTGGTTGAGGCAGCAATATGGTCGATCAGGTACAGGAAGACCAGGTTCAGGGATCCAGCGAAGGTCTATGTGCTTCTGGCTATGACCGGTATTTCTGCATTCGGTACGGGGTCGCTGGCAATACCCTCGTTCCTGACATTCAAGCCAGTCTATGATATCCCTGCGATCCTTCTTGCAATGATAACGGCTTACCTGGTTCTCCTTGATTTTGCCAGCATGCGCACTGCGGAAACTGTGAGATCCATTGAGCCAGTCTCAGCGGATATGAAGCCGGTTACATATGTCCTGATTTCAGCGTTCCTGGTATTCGCTGCAATTGTGATATTATTCATAATCACGCCACTGAACCCTTCTGTCGTGAGCCAGGAGGCCGGATACGGGATAGGGCTCGGCCTGCTGCTGTTCATAAGCGGCACCCTGGTGAAAATATACAGGAAAACAGAATACGGAGAATAGGTAATCAGGGCCTGCCGGATGGCAGGCAAAAATATTTCATAAAACTAATTCTTCTTTTCTATTGCTTCGATGTGGATGGACATCTTGACCTTTGATCCGACCATCACGCCGCCGGTTTCAAGAACGGAATTCCACTTCAGCCCGTAATCTTCCCTGTTCATTTCCCCCTCAGCCGAGAAGCCGAACCTGTTGTTTCCATACGGATCCTTGATCGTTCCTTCCATCTCCCCGTTAAGCGTAACTTCCTTAGTGACATCCCTTATGGTCAGATTTCCCCTGATAAGGTATTCATTTCCGGTCTTCCTTGTTATCTGTGTTGTCACAAATTCCATTGCGGGGTATTTCTCGGAATAGAAGAAATCAGGTGACTTCAGGTGTCCGTCCCTCGTGGGATCCCTGGTGCTGACGCTTCCCGTCAGTATCTTTATATGCGCCTTTGCGTCCTGCATGTTTCCCGGATCTCCCGTTACCTCGCCCTCCACTTTCTCGAAGAACCCCTTGACGCTCGATATCATCATGTGCCTAACCGAAAATTCCACGGTAGTGTGTGCCTGGTCTATGATCCAGGTTCTCTGGCTGTCTGCATTTACCATGCATGGATATACCAATATGATTATTAAACTAAGTAGTATTATCCTATTGATATAGTATGGGAATCACTACTAGGTACGAAATTCTTGACCAGCAGACCATGAGCAACTGCAAGATCATAACCAACGGCTACAACAGGCTTTTCAAGGCCTGGACGTTATCAGTCCTTCACGGCGTAGCGCTAAGTGAGCCGGTAAGGTTCAACGAACTGAAGAGGCGTATACCCAATATAAGTTCCAGCAGCCTCTCCGACAGGCTTTCAGACCTGGTGGACGCCGGAATAATAACCCGCACCGTAACTCCGGGCACCCCTCCCTCGGTGCATTATTCATTCTCCGAGAAGGGCAGGGAGCTGCGTGCAATACT
>JAJYRT010000121.1:0-1378 GCA_021793945.1 Thermoplasmata archaeon | reverse complement strand
ATGCTCTGGTTGAGTATCTCGTGCTGCCTCAAGGTTGACATGGACATGACAGCCTTTTCTGGTGACGGGTAGGACGGGATCTCATTCTTCTGTAGCCATTCAATGGCCCTGCGTGATTGCTCGCCTCCTACAAAGCCAACGCATATGGGCTTGTTGTTCCTTGCCTCCATCTTTCCCTTGAGTATGGATTTTGCAGCAATCTGCGGATCGAGATTGGATACCTCGCAATAAAGCACGACCAGCCCATCGACGCCGTCATCGTCTAGTGCTGTCCTGACGGCATCCTGGTAGGAACTGCCGGTTGCCATGGCTGTGAGGTCAATGGGGTTCTTTGTGCTGCCGAATTCCGGCATGAACTTAGAGAGCTTCTGCCTGAGCTCGTCGCTTGGAGTGTCAACGGGAACTCCATACATCTCCCCGGCGTCCGTAGCCAGAACGCCGATTCCGCCTCCGTTGGTTATGATGAGCATGTTCGGCCCCTTCATGGTTGGCTGCAGGGACAGCGCAAGGGACTTGTCAAACAGGTCATCTATGGTGTTTGCCCTGAGTATCCCGCTCTGTTTCATGGCACCATCGTACACCTTGTCCGATCCAGCCAGGGAACCCGTATGGGAGGACGCAGCTATAGACCCATGCATGGACCTGCCCGACTTGAGCATAACTATAGGCTTCTTTGAAACCTTGGCGGCATCCAGGAAACTTCTCCCGTCCTTTATCCCCTCGACATAGAGCGATATGCATGACGTGTCGCTGTCATTTACCAGGAACGTTACAAGATCGGAAAAATTCAGGTCTGCCATGTTTCCTATGCTCACCAGGTAGCTCATTCCTATCCTGTCCACCCAGGTCCTGGCATCAAGGGCAATAATCATCGCACCGCTCTGCGATACCATGCCAATCTTTCCCGGATACGGCAGGTAAGGGCCAAAGGAAGCGTTGAGCCTTATGGTGTTGTTCATCAGGCCAACAACGTTTGGTCCGAGCAGCCTTGTCCTGTAACCCTTAAGCGCATTGACAAGGTCAGCCTCGAGCTGGTGGTTACCTACCTCAGAGAAACCGGAGGCAACAATTATTACGCCCTTTACGCCCCGCTCGCCGCACTCCTTTGCGGCAGCCGGCGTGTACTTGGCAGGTATTGATATTATGGCAAGCTCTATGTCCCCGTCAACGTCCTTCAGCGATGGATAGCATTTTATTCCAAGAATCTCATCGGCCTTGGGGTTTATAGGCACAATTCTGCCTGTGTAACCACCATCCTTGAGATTCAGCACAATCTGGTAACCTATCTTGTCAGGGTCTCTTGAGGCTCCTATCACAGCCACAGTCTTGGGCTTGAATATCACGTTAAGGTCGCTGTTCAATTCTTTTCCTGCATCAG
>JAJYRT010000120.1 GCA_021793945.1 Thermoplasmata archaeon | reverse complement strand
ATCTTGTCCCTTCCGTTTTCCTTGAGATATTCTATTAGCTTCAGATCCATTTTGTCAATTTGCCTGACCATATTCATCCATTTAATTACATAATATAAATATTTGGCTGGTGGTTATACAATTTTTTCACTATAATTGTTATTAAGTGTGAAATTCTGATCCGCTTCATGCAGAAAAGCGAGTTCGAATATGTCAGGAATGAAGTGATAAGATCGAGGGAACATCTAGAGGACGAGGCTGTGATCAGGGCAATCAAGGTTCAATCGGACATCAGGAGTTTCGCAGGAAGTTTCCTGAGGAATCTCGGTTATATCGAGATACCGCCCGTGATAATTTCCCCCCTCACTGACCCCCTGAACCATCCTGTCATTGATCCCAGGATAAAATCCTACGGCGGTGATTTCTGGCTTACCAAGAGCATGATATTCCACAAGCAGATTGCGGTGCAGAGCCTGAAAAAGATATTCATAATGTCCCCAAACATAAGGCTGGAAATGGAGGAAAAGCGACTGACAGGAAGGCATCTCTATGAGTTTACGCAGATAGACATAGAGGCTCTGGAGCATTCGAGGGAGGAGATGATGGCTCTGGCGGAGTCCCTGATAAAAGATGTCATAAGGCGATTAAAGAGGGATGATGCTGCAGACTTGAGGTATTTCGGAAGGGCCCTTCCAGACTTTGGTGAAAAATTCAGGCAGGTAAAGTACCTTGATGCCAGGAAGGAGTATGGAGATCAATTCGAGAAAGCCATATCAGAGTCCTCCAGTGAACCCGTGTGGATTGTGGATATACCGCTAGCCGCCAGGGAATTCTACGACAGGGAATACGAAGATCAGCCCGGAATACTCAGGGACATGGATCTTCTCTGGCCCGAGGGTTTTGAGGAAGCCATATCCGGCGGTGAGAGAGAATTCAAGCTGGACAGGATCCTCGAAAGGGTCAGGAAGAAGGGACAGACCGAGGAGCAGTTCAGGTGGTTCATAGAACTTGCTAAGATGGGAATACGGGAATCCGCAGGGTTTGGAATCGGTGTCGAGCGGTTCACCAGGTACGCATGCGGGCTTGACAGGATCGAGAAGGTTACGCCATTCCCGAAGGTTCCGGGAAAAGTGTCGCTCTGAAATGGCGCCGGGGGGGAGATTCGAACTCCCGAGCTACAAGAGCAATAGATCTCGAATCTATCGCCTTACCGGGCTAGGCTACCCCGGCCTGGTCTCCAGAATATGCAAGAGCAATGGCATATTTTACCATTTTCTTTTTGCTGTTCCTCTTCTCTTTGATGGACTGCAATTGATGCAGAACAATCGCGACTGGAGTAGAAAAAACGCCTTCTGTCAGGTAATCATTTGTTCGTGTAATCTTTCTGGGTTTTGTCTCCCTGCGTCCACGACTCGCTGACCCTCTCCATGTCATGCCTTCCTCGCACCAGCGAACTCAGCCCTGCAATTACCAGGATTATGAAACTCGCCAGGAGGGCTGCGTGTATGCCGGTCAGGAATTTCTGGGAAACACCGCCCTGCAGTTTCGTAACCCCGAGGAAAACCTCGAAAGCGACATATCTTGGCACAGATATTGCTGCGATGGAAATCGCTATTACGTAGCTGAACAGCGTTCCTATATTTGAGAGTGTCCTCAGTAGTCCGGAGATTGATCCGTAGAGTTCCCTGGGAGCGGCGGACATGACGGCACTGGTGTTTGATGGCCAGAACATGGATCCTCCGAATCCCGTTATGATGGAACCCGCCACCACTATATAGATGGAACTTGTTGCAGTCAGCAGGAGATAAACCAATACTCCGGCAGCCATGAAGAATATTCCAGTGCTCGCCACCACCCTCGACCCTATGCGATCCGACATCTTGCCCATCATTGGTGAAAAGAAGCTGGAAACGATATAACCCGGGACGAGAATGAGCGAGGAATAGAGAGGGCTGAATCCCAGTATCCCCTGCAGGTACATTATGAGAATGAACAGGACAGAAAGATACCCTATCGCCTGAAGCGTTGCGGCAAGCAGCGAAAAACTGAGCACCTTCTGCCTGAATGCCCTTATAACGATGACAGGGTCAGTGACTCTCCTTTCCAGGATTATGAAAGGAATGACAAGAATGCCTCCAATCAGCATGAGAAGGCCATTGGTCATGTCAATGCCGTTTCCCGCGAACTCCACCGCACCGTATGAAATCATGCTGAGCAGCACAATTAACAGTGCAGTGCCTCCAAAATCAATGGTCGTCCTGGATTTCTTGTTATCCCTTATGTAACGCATGCCTATTACGAGGCCTGCTATGCCAATCGGGACGTTGATGTAGAATATGTATCTCCAGCCGATTAGTGTAGTGATTATTCCACCGAGAACTATCCCCAGAGCGCCTCCGATGGTCCATCCCATGCTTGTTATGCCGAATGCCTTTCCCCTCTCCTTTGGAGGGAAATAATCAGCCACAATGGCACTGCTGTTTCCCTGCAGGAGAACAGCGCCGAATCCCTGGAAAGCCCTGGCAGATATCAGGAAGGCCACGTTCGGTGAGTATCCGGACAGGGCTGATCCAGCAGTGAATATAAGAAAGCCAAGATTGAACATCCTTCCCCTTCCGAAAATGTCACCAATTCTTCCAAGCTGGGTGGTGAATGCGGCGAGGACGAGCAGATAAATGAGTATTACCCAGATTGTGTCCAGGAAGGGTGCATTGAGTTCGTCCGTAATTGTTGGAAGGGCAAGTATCACGATTGTTGTGTCGATTGCCGACATCAGCATTCCTATGAGCACGCTAACAAGTATCAGGTTCTTCTTTTCCACCATTTTGATCATGCCTTTGGAGTCGGGTCACTCCAGCGAGGTCGAGGCACCCAGCGCACAGTCAGCTACCAAGAGAAACAGTTATCAACAGCTCAGCAGAGGCAGGCTCTGGAAAATATCCGGCGATTATTTAATTATTATCAGTCAATGGAAGCTACACGGCAGTGCATGGCCTACGTGCTGGCATGGTGCTGGAACGCTTTCAGGCACCCTTCCTTCCTGCGGCCAGTACTTGTTTTATTCGCTGGTAAAGGCTATCCGACTCATCTTCAGCCAGCAGATCGTCTATAAACCTGTCTGGATTTTTGCGATATTCAAGATATCTTCCCAAGTCTACTGAAAATTTGTCCAGGTACTTTTCATTGAATGGAGAGTCTACGACGTCACACTCAATGCGGCCCAGGTTAATTTTTCCCCGGAGGCCGATATAACCAACTGCCACGGACACGCTGCCCTCTTTCAGGCCATGCTTGACGGAGAATAGTTTTCCATAGACAGAAAGCTGCTGCATGTGCTCAGAGAGGTAATCCCTGGTTTTGTCAGTCTTGTAATCCAGGATTATGGTCGTCCCGGTTCCCTCGGACCTGAATACAGCATCGAGCTTTCCCGTGAAAAGAATCTGGTTGTCCACGCCCATGGATGGGAAAAGAGATGACACCGGCAATGTTATGGATTCTTCGGAACCTACCTGTCTTGCATTATACTTGGTCGAAATTTTTTCATTTACTGTCCTGGTGTTTTCAAGGTACACCTTCTCCTCGGCCTCAAGATCGCTCTCCTCAAGCTCATTCAGGAAATCGCGTTGTGCATTTTCATGTACCCTTGATCCGAGCTTCATGGCCTCGTTGCCATAGAACATCGCTATTATGTAACTTTTCAGGAAGCGATAGGGTTCCTTGGTAGCTTTCACCAACGAATACGAAAGTCTGCTCTTTCCTGCGAAGAATGATGAAATTGTCTCCCTGATCCATGATCCATCTGAGTTGAGTATGGCCTTTGCCTTCTCGTAGTTCCCATTCACGAAACTCGCGTAAGCCTCATCAAAATTCATCGTCACGGGCTGGATGTCTTCTGCGGTGCTTGAAAGCTTCTTCTCGCAGTACCCTGGAACATAATACCTCTTAAGGGCACTTTCGTTAGCCACTATCCCAAGTGTTTTCTTCGCCCTGGTAAAGGCAACAAAATCTATCCGCTCGGATTCGTCATATATTTCCTCGCGAACGTCCACGCCCTTTACAGCCCTTATTATGGAATATGACACAGCGTCGACAAAGCTAAGCGTTTTTCTAGTGTCCTTCGGCACATACAGCACGTGGGTGAACCCCATTCCCTTTGCCTTGTGCACAGTCGTCAGCAGCAGCTTGCTCTTCTTCTCCGGAACGTCAAAGGTCTCGTCCGTTGTCGCAAGATAATCCATGAAGGCATTCATTGTCAGTTCAGAGGATGTCTCGAAGAATTCCTTTATGTTGGAGTATATTGCCATAGCAGTTGAAAAGTACTCCCTGCTTATTGATACCGATATTGGAAGGATTATTCCAGTAAAGAGGCCATAAAGATCCTCCCTGGAAAATGGCTTAGGGGCCATGTATGGAAAACTGGAAAGCTCTCCGTCAAGTTCCTCCTTCGCCCATATTTTCCCCCGAGTCCTCTCGGAGATGGCGAATGCGTCCCTAAGGGGAATTCCTGAGAATGGGCTGAATATTGCTCTGAGTTTTGTTTCAGGATCATCAGAGAATATGGATGTGATGTAATCCATTATGTCGTTCCTTGCGGTAATGTGTGAACTGTAGCCGTTCGTTGAGGAGTACTCAATCCCTTTCCTATCAAGAATCCTGGAAATCTCTGTCAACTGGCTGTTAGTTCTGGTTATTATTGCCACGACCTCGTTGGGTTCAAGCGTCTGGATTATGGACACTGCCATTGATGCTGCCTCAGCTTCTGGATCGTTTGATGCCACCAAGCTTACCTTCTCCCCCGGTTCTGCAGAAGAACTCCTGAATTCCGAAAGTTCTGTGTAAATCTCAGGGTTCCTGATGCCGCCAAGGAAGAAACCCTTGGCATAGCCTATGATGTTAGCTGTACTTCGGTGGTTTTCCCCCATTGTGAGCCTGAGTATCCCTTCAATGTTCCGGATCCTGTCGAAATTCTTCAGGCTGCCTCCCTGGAAACCGAAGATGGATTGCTTCCTGTCTCCGACGGCGAAGATTTTTTCACCAGACTTGAGGGCGATCTCGGCCTCAATCTCGCTGACGTCCTGGAGCTCGTCCACAAGCACATATTTATAGACAGGTCCGGTGAAGTTCTTGAGGAACATCAGCAAAAGATCATTGTGATCTGCCACGTTCCTGCGATCCTTCTTTATTTTCTCATAATGTGCATATGCAGAGACAAAATATTCCAGGAATTTCAGGTTTTCCTCCTCGGTTATGTTCCTGATTGTCATCTCTGAAAAAAGCCTGTGGAGCTCGTCCCTTGTCCTTTCCGTATCTATGTCGACTGGCAGTATTCCGAATGCCTTCACGTATCGTATGGCATTTTCGACCTTGGGCACGATCTCCCCCAGAATATAGTCCTGGGAATAATTGAGAGCCCTGTCCCTCTTGAAGCTCCGGTAGATGGCGTACCTGAGCAGGTTGTTGGACGCCATTGTAAAATTGATCCCCTTTCCCCCCAAGTAACGGTATGCATAACTGTGGAAAGTGGATATTTCCATGTTAAATGCCCTGTAGGGTTCAATCCCGTTCTTCTGCATTTTTTCAGAGATCCTTACGAGCATCTGGTCTGCGGCCTTATTGGTAAATGTCAGGCACAGTATCTCGCTCTCGCTGACGCCCTTCCTGATCAGATCGACGGCGTAGTTTGCAAGTTCCTCTGTTTTTCCGGTTCCGGGGTTTGCGACGATGAT
>JAJYRT010000119.1 GCA_021793945.1 Thermoplasmata archaeon | reverse complement strand
TGCCGGCATGCGAAATTTTTCCTGACTTCCAACTACAAAAGTTTAAATAGTATATATAAATGCCCATTTACAGGAACTCAGGTTCTTGGTGAAACAAAATGGAAGAATTTTGCGAAGAGGAAGAACCACCAGGTTCAACGCCCTTCTTAAGGGCTGTTAACCTAGAGAGGAACCTGCGCCTCAAGAAATTTTTTATCAAATTCGAAGGGGCAAACGCAACAGGTTCACAGAAAGATAGAATCTCGAAACTGCATGTTCTGAGGGCCAAGAAGCTTGGATATAGAACGATTTCCCTGGCAACTTGTGGAAATTATGGGGCATCAATCTCTTACTACGCCAGACTTTATGGCCTCGATTCAGTAGTAGCCATGCCGCAGGATTATTCCCATGAGAGATCGCTTGAAATTATTCAGAATGGGGCTAGCGTAATTGAACTTCCAGGTAAATATGAGGATACGGTTTCCGCAATGAGAGACATGGCATCAGACAATGCCTGGTACGATTCAAGCCCTGGATCCTCTAATTCAGATCTTGATATAATGGGGTATAAAAAAATTGCATACGAGATAGTTTCACAGCTAGGCCATTCTCCAAAATACCTCGCCGTCCCAGTTGGTAACGGTACCACTCTGTCTGGAATTTTCAACGGTTTCGTGGACATGTATAATCATGGGTCGATAGATTCCCTGCCAGTGCTCATAGCATCCAGTACGGCTAATGGAAATCCAATAGTCCACTCCTGGAAAAAACACAACAAGAAAATCGTGGATCTTAACCCTTCTGTACTGAGGGAGAGTTCTATAAATGAGCCTTTGATATCTTACAAGGCATTTGATGGTCAAATGGCACTAAATGCAATATACAAAAGCAGGGGATACGCTGAATATGTTTCAGATGAAGAGATGGTGATGTATTCAAGAACAATTGAGCAGACAGAAAACGTCCATGCCCTCCCTGCCTCAGCGTCTACGCTTGCTGCTGCAGTGAGGATAATGTCGAGGTCGAGAAAGAACGATGAGAGTGAGTGTGTCCTCGTTATAACAGGCAGAAACAAGTTATGGACAACGCAGTAATTCTTGCCGAGGGTGTTTTTTCAACCACCTACGGTAAAACTGCCAATGGGCTTATTCGATACAGCAGAAGGTACAACATAACTTCGGTTATAGATTCTAGATTTGCCGGAAAGGATTCAGGAATGATCCTCTCTGGAAAGAACAACGGCATACCCATAGTCTCCACGTTAACAGATGCAATTAAAATAGGGGCTGACACAATAGTTGTCGGAGCTGCCACAGATGGGGGGTTTCTTCCGGCAGAATACCGTCCGTTCATTTCAGACGCTATAAGGGGAGGAATGAGGGTTGTGTCGGGCCTTCATGAGTTCATTTCAGACGACACAGAATTTTCTGCATTAGCCAAAAAGTCCGGATCCGAGATTATAGACGTCAGGAAGATGTTCAGGGACAGGAAGGATCCGTTCACGGGAAAAATTTCCGAAGTAAAAGCATTCAAAATCGCGGTTCTTGGCACGGATAGCGCAATCGGCAAAAGGACGACTGCCATAATACTCAATAACCAGCTCAATTCAATGGGGAGAAAATCAGTAATGATCGGGACAGGGCAGACATCGTGGATGCAGGGCTTTCCATATACAGTTGTTGTTGACTCTATGATAAACGACTTCATCCCTGGGGGTCTGGAGAGCACAACGCTCGAGGCCTGGAGAAATGAGCATCCTGAGTTTATGTTTCTCGAAGGGCAGGGTTCGGTGCTCCATCCAGCCTATCCGGGGAGTTTCGAAATCATAGGTGCGTGTCGCCCTGATGCGATTATTCTCCAGCATGCTCCAGCGAGGAAGTTTTTTGACGGCTTCGAGGATTTTCCAATACCAGACCTGTCAAAATACATAAACATACTGGAACTGCTTTCTGACAAAAAGGTGATTGCAATATCCATTAACAGGGAAAACATGACGGATGCTCAGGTTGATCAGGAGATTAAGAGGCTGCAAAAAAGATTTGGAATTCCAGTCTTTGATCCGCTAAGATCAACAGACCCGGCATTGTCGAGAATTCTGGCGAAATAAATGACTCCAAGCTATCTCGAAAGAGCCATAAGTTTCGACAGTATCCACATTTCCAATCCGGAAATCCTTGAGAATAGCATCAGGGGAGACATAACGGTAACATCGGGCAGCGTTGCAAAAACTTTCAGACTGATATTTACCTATTCTGAACCAGTTGCCGTTGACGAAAGGATTGCAGGTCTGATTCTTACCATGCCCGTGATCAACTTCACCTATTTTGCCAGGGAACTCCGCCTCGACTTTCCTGTAGGAGCAGCTGATCTCGATTTGATCAGATATTTCCTGAAGGTGAACGCGAGAGAGGTGTTCGTTAACAAGATATGCAGGAGGAGGTACGAATTCATCAGGAAAGAGTACATTCCGGCTGAATCAGACATAAATTCCTCGAACTCTGATGGAATGACAGAGGTAATTGCTCCATTGTCCGCACATGGGAGTTATGAAGTGCATGGGGACAAAAAAAATTCAGCAGTTCTTTCGTCAGGTGGTAAGGAGAGTCTGCTGAGCTATGGAATGCTCAGGGAAATTGGGGAAAGGACGTTTTCATTCTTCTTCAACGAGTCTGGTGGCCACTGGATTACCGCAAAGACATCTTATGATTACTTTTATGGAAATTTCAAGGACGTGATCAAAGTCTGGTCCAACGTTGACAGATTCTATAAGTTCATGCAGAGGCAGGTCAAGATCCTGGACCAGGTCGCTGTTACAAAGTGGGCAGATACATATCCCCTGCAGCTTTTCATATTCCCCGTTTACATTTTTGCCCTCATACCATTCTTGATCAAGCACTCCATTTCTTCGGTCTTCATAGGAGATGAGTTTGACGATCCGAGGGAAATGCCGGAATTTCACGGCCTTAAGCATTATTACGGTATCTTTGACCAGAGCCTTGACTTCAACAGGCTGCTGAGTGAATATTTCAGGAGCATCGGTATTGATTCTGTTCTTACATCCGCAGTTTATCCAGTTTCAGGAAACATTGTTGAGAAGATTCTACTGCAACGTTATCCTGAACTTTATTCACTTCAGAGGTCCTGCCATTCCTGTCACTATGAGAATGGAAAAATAGTCCCCTGTGGAAAGTGTTCAAAGTGCCTGGGAATACAGATGTTCGTAAAGGCTGCTGGTGGAGACCCGGCCACCATAGGCTACGAGTCAATTTCAACCGAGGAACTGCACAGGCGAGTCCTGTCTGAGAGGATGAGGCTTGATAGCGATGAACTTTCTTATATGAAATCAAAGCTTTTTGATAATAAGGAGCCGGAAGTAAGCCACGTTACCGGGATGCACATCTTGGCTGGCGAAAAAAAACCGGGTGAGTTGATGCCAGAGTATGTTAGGGGCAAAATCGTTGAAATACTATCAAAATACACAAGCGGGAATTTCTCACTGATAAATGGCGAATGGGTGCTATCTGAGCACTGACCGGGGTTTCTGGAAGCGCTCTGATATGGGATCACCTGAGTTGATTTAGCCCAGTTCTGCATACTTTGCAATTCTGTTATCTCTCTTCCTTCTCATCATCGTCAAACGCACCGAAATTGAACCCGGCATTGAGGTACGTGTTCCTGAGCTTTATCATGCGCTCGTTCCTGGCAGCATAGTCTCTTCGGTTAGCTATCTTCCGCTGTCTTTTTAGGTCAAGGAGTGCTGATTTTCTGTCATGAATTAGTGATGAGAGCTCTGCATCAGTCATTTCATGGGTTCCGGCCAGATCCGGGCCTCTAACTGACCCCCTTTTCCTGGCCTTCATAACCCTCCTGAGTTCTCTCACTTCCCCATTGATTTTCCTGATTGAAGCCAGAAGGGAAGTTCTATCAGTTTTCATGCGTATTTTTGCATTCATGTGCATGAAAAACATGTTGAGTGTGATATTAACGTTATTGTGCCCGGGACTGATTTCAAAACCGGGCTGGAGATCCAAAATCAAAAAGTCGTTCACAAAGACAGATCCCAAAGGGATGTCTTTTCATTATTACTTTTCACCGTTCGGGGGGAAATATTCGTTTTCAACCGTCCTGACCTGCTGGTCGGTCTGGCATTCCGCATAATCTGAAAGAGGCTCCCTGTTGAGCACCATAAAGTTTGGTCCCCACTTGAACTTTTCCAGTATCTTATAAGCCGTGTCTTCATAGCCGGTTATACAAAGAGCCGCGGCAAGGGCCTCCACTGACGAAAGTATCTCGAGCTTGCCATAATTCACGGGATTTGCTGCCAACAGAGCTGGCACTCTGCGACTGTTAACCAATCTCATTTTTGAAATCCCTTCTATTTTCGCCCACGAACCGTCTATAACATTAAGCCCGTACTTCGAGAGAAGAGTGGAATCTGGTTTCTTAATATAGCTACTTCCATAAGGTGTCAGCGTTATTTTTCTACCAATGTTTCTCGCGTCAATTCTTTCGGCCAGGCCAAATCGCTCGAGCTTTTTCATTGTTGATTTAGTCGGATCATCTTCCCTCAGGTAGACAAATGTTACCTTCACGGCTGTATATTGCTAACCCATTAATATGGCTTGATCGAGGAACACGTAATGCCATCGGTGATATATTCCTCTATTTTGATATGCTGGCAGGGCGGGACTCCATATGCACCGACACAAAACCCGTCATGAATCCATTGGCGATGATTTGAAGGAACACCATCAGAAGCATTGCATACTTCAGAAAGTATTAAGCCAATCTCCGATAATATCCAAACAATGGTGGAAATCCGTGCAGAATTCTGATGAAAAACAACCTGAAAAAGTGGCTGGCAATCGTAAAACTGGCAATTACGCAAGGTATACACTGAAATGGAGAGGTTCTGGGAAGGTATCGACAACGCAGTATGCTCTGTATGCCGTACAGATGGCAGTTGTCATTCTACTGTCATATCTCGGTGCTCTATACACGCCGGTCGTTGGTCCAGGCATTGGGTTCCTATACTGGGCGTATCCATTTTTTGTTATCTTCACGCTCTGGTGGGGAATATGGGGGATACTTGGTGCATGGGTAGGAAGCGTTGTTGGAGCCGGGTTGCTCACTGGCCTGCCGCCAATTCCCGCGTTGGGTTTCAGCATAGGGGACTTCATCCCGGCACTCTTGATATTCCTTCTTTACAGGGGATATCTTTCAAAGCATGGTGTGGACCCTCTTGGCAGGGACATACTGAAGAATGCAAAGGCGGCGTTCTGGTTCATTTTCTGGGTTATGGGGCTCACAAATATCATTGGTGGGCTCTGGGGAGTCTGGGTACTCGTTCAGCTTGGTTTCGTTCCTGCTAACGCCTACTGGCTCGGAGCCGGACTCTGGATACTCGGGGACGCCATAGTGCTCGTTATAGCGCCTTTCCTCGCAACCACTATAACTCCTATTGTTGAAAGATACGGTCTGGTAAACACTGGCTGGGTAACCTGAAGGTTACAAGCCCTTAATTTTTTGAAAGTTAATCAGGAATAGTCATTATTGTTTGTCCCGTGGCTGGCTTTGGAATAAGAGAAGTTTTAATTTCACTTCGCCATAAGAGTATAGTGAATCTGAACCATGCAGATTGATATGAGACTGAGTTCGCCATACGATTCCGTATCTCGGTAAATTCCGGCCCTGAACATAGAATCACCCCAAATCCCCCCCTCATGAGGAGAAGTAAGATGACTAACAACCGT
>JAJYRT010000004.1 GCA_021793945.1 Thermoplasmata archaeon | reverse complement strand
ATCCCGGCTCGGGCGTGTTCATTCCTCGAAATAACGGAACTCGACATAACTCCGTATTTTTTCTCCCCCTCTGCTGAACAGTCTGGACTATAATTCGATGACCTCTGAACTGGAAAGATAAAAGTTGTAGTGCTTAATGGACCCGGATTTGCGACCAGCAAGCCCTTAATACCTGATATTTATTTCGGAACTATGTTCGAGAGAATGAAAGCGGGGTGGCGTCTTGCAAAGCAAGTTCGCCATAGCGTCTCGAAGGACAGGACACTATATTTGTTTCCAATCCTCTCCGGATTTGTTGGTGTCTTCCTTTTTGCAATGACCTTTTTGGCGTTATTTCTTGCATTTCCCCTTGGAAGTTCAGGAAGTGATTATATTTATCTGGCAGGCTTTATATTAGCCTACATTCTGGTAGGTTTCTTCTCTACCTATTTTCTATTGTCAATGCTTATTGCCTTCAGGGCATATACAGGTGGTAATCCAATTTCGTTTGGGTCAGCCATGTCACAGGCTTGGGGATTCAAGGTACAGATTCTTGAATGGGCTGTTTTCTATACAATACTGGTTATGATACTACGGGTAATTGAGTCAAGGTTCAGAGGAATAGTGCAGTTGCTTGTAGCAACTGCAGGATCTCTCCTGATAGCCACAGCCACATTCTTCGCAGTTCCAGCCATACTTAACAATAAGGTAGGTCCCATAAAGGCAGTGGAAGAAAGTGTTTCCACCATTAAGAAAAACTTTGGCTCGACCTTCGGAGGCGTCGCCTATGTGGATCTCTATACGCTGATTTTCGCTCTTGGCGGCTTCCTGATAATACTCCTCTCCATTTTCCTCCTTTCGAGCTTTGCTTCACTGCTGGTAATGATTTCTGGAATCGCTGCTGGTCTTGTGATAATGGCTTTCGGTTTAATACTGAACTACACATACCTGAATATACTGAAGCTGGTCCTTTTCGATTACGTAAACGGTAAAGGTCTCCCTGAAGGATTTAATGAAGGGGATATCAGGAACGCAATAAGGAAAAGAGGTGCAGGAAGTTCCTTGAATTCCTCGCAGGGAAACGGTAATTTTCCCTTCTAAATTTAATCACTAACTCACGCGGAAATGATAAGGACTCCGTTAATACATAAAATAGTCTTGAGGCGCATGAAGAAGACGTATTTCTCCAACCTGTCAAGCATTCACGGAAGGAACCACTATGATACAGTTATACCTTTTCAGGAAATAGCCCGTTATTTTGTTCGGGATTTCTCCATATTCGTTCGCTGGGTAAATACACCGGGTCGGAACTCCACGAAATCGCTGATTATGTAGACAAGCATGGCAGGCCAGTGTCCACAGTATGGGGTATAAATGGGGAGAGAGTTTATGGTGTGCTGTTCGATCCCGCAGAAAGGGAAGCGCTTCACAAGTTCGTCACGGAGTTCAGGATAAACGCATACCCTGCGAGGAAGGCAACTGGCATAGGCATTTTGCAGGTATCTTCCTTATTTCAGGTCCTGATATAGCGTGTGCACTCACAAATTCCGTCGCAAGGGAGTTCCAACACTTCGGGATGAAGAGGAATGAAAGCGATACTTTACGCGCGTACGCAGACCTCGTCAACATAGTTCCAGAGGCCTGAATTTCAGGTACTTCCCAAAATGAAGGTCAATATATTGATAACGGTCGTTGCAATAAAGAGGGAGTATGCAATCATGGCGAAAATAAAAGAGACCATGAAAGTATACGATTTTTTACCTATAAGGAAAGCAAGAATAGTGATGGCAGATATAAAAAATATCAACATTGAGTAAATCTCCAGCTGCATGATCCTAGTCTCGATCCTGAACCACGCCATGGCAGGTGAGAAGAGGGCAGCCGATGCAACAAGCACGACAAGAAATTCTGTTACAAGTATCCAGGTGCTGTTTCTGCCGGTCTTTGTTGCGATGGCTGTGATCACGGATTCAAATACAGCTACCCCAATGATAACATCTACAAGTACGTCAATGCCCGTCCCAAAATTTGGCAGGAAGAAGTGTAAATACCTGAAGGGCGTTATCAGCAGAAAAGCTCCGCTCCATACGGTTACGGAAATCGCGGTTCTGTACAGGTAAAATGCTGGTCCGTTCACAAAGGGTTGAGACGGCAGCTTCTTTTCAACGGGATACATTGCTCTCCTATCAAACGGAGTTATCCGCTGAATTACAGGATCAAATGACGAATACCCGTCACCCATATATGCTCCTGACCTGCTTGTCGAGAGCGATGGTGAGCAGGATACAATCTTCAGATCAAAGATATTGTCAATGCAGTTATCCGGGACGTCATCGGCATATGAAAAAAGCCCGGCGCATAAGCCAATCCAGCTTTGCATTGGTCCTTCCATTCGCGGTCTTACGCTTACTCCTGGTTTCCTGATACGATCCACAAGCTCAAAGGAGATTAGTGATAGTGCAGTTGCGATAATGTACTCAGGGAGGAAATAAAGTAAGTTGGTCAGACTCAAAACTATCATTTAATTTCAACAGCCGTTTGTTTTTTGTGTGAACTTATATAATTATTTATATATTAATATTCTTTACGAATCCAAAAATTGCGGCTAAGTTGAAATAGTTTTAATTCACGTCACATAAAAACCATATTATGCGATCATAATACATTATATTTTTATAGAAGTTCAAAATTATTTTTCAGGAATTGATACTTATGATAAATGGATTCTATGCAGGTTTTGCATCTTCTTCCGTTGGCTCGAGGAAAAATTACCCCATACCCGTTACCGGGAAATTCCGTGGTAAGATTGAAGATGAAAGCCTTTTTGTTAACTCACTTGACTCAAGAATGGACTACGACAGCATTTTTGAGGTTGTAAAAGAATCAGTCAGGTATGTCACAGGAAAGGAAAGGTCCGGCATCGGATTGGCATTATCCGATCTGCCATCTACTCTTGGTGCATACTGGCAGGTTGGGGGCAACTATATCGTAATGAATGAAAATCTGGTCAGGGCAATGCTAAAACTTTCCGGATCGGAGCGGGAATTCAATTCGTTCATCTATATGATCTTGGCTCACGAATACATCCATTCACTCGGGTACATTGATGAAATGGAGGCCAGGGAGATGACTGCAAAAGTTGCCCGCGTAGCTTTTGGAGAGAAACATCACGCCGCAAGGATGAGTGCGGGAGACGTGTGGATCATGTATCCGCAGTTAAAGTATGCTGGATCGGGAAATGGTAGTTCCCTGAGGATTGTCAGCAAATTCGATTCTTCAGCTACTTCATACATAGCATAATTAGCCCCCGCAAATTTCAGCGTTCGGATGAGGGAATGGTAACCGGGTATTACGGAATCGAGAGGCATGCTGACTTTTATCTCATTAGATTTTTCAGAGCAATGAGAAAATTCAGTTCTGCCCCTTACAATGGCGGAATAGGCGAGTCAATTGCGTATGCAAACAGGCATGTAGAAAGGAATTACAGTTACAATCCCGGAGTAGAGATTCCACAGTTCCTTGGCAGGAATAATATTGATGCGAATGGGATAACAGTCACCCTCACGGCGTGTTCCGTTTTGGATTTTGTGTTAATCGAGGATAAAATAGGGGATCACTTTCTTACGGCTGCAATCACAGCAGGATCAGGAAACGCCATTAGCATGGGGAGCAAAGGAAGTGAAGGTAACGGAACAGTAAACGTATGCGTCCTGACAGACCTCCCTCTGAGTGATTCTGGAACCCTGAACCTTTATCAGACAATAGTCGAGGCGAAGGCACAGGCATTCAATGACTTGGGCATCACGGACAGGATCACCGGAAAAATTTCTCCAGGCACATCAACAGACACGGTATCCATATTCGTGGCAAACCAGGGGAAGGATATGGAATTCGGCGGCAGGCTGACAGATGTTGGGCACAAGACTTCTCTCATTGTTTATGAGAATATCGGGGTAGCGCTTCAAAAATGCCTTTATTGACACAAAAAACAGGCTACTCCGTGCTGAAGATAAATATATATTCATGCTTGAAGACGTAGAATCCACTGCTCAAGGCCCGGTATCTCCAAAGTTGCTCACTGCTCCTCTTTCCCTTTGTCGTGTCAAAGTTTTTGACCACCATGCTCCTTAGCAGAAAACCCCTTTGCATGATCTCGTTCATGCAGTAAAATCCCAGAGGGATATGAACGCCTTTTGAATATTTATCGCCAATCACCAGTACAAGGTATCTGCCTTTCTGCAGCACCTCCTGCATTTTCTCCGACAGTTCTCCAATCTTTCTAATGAAAGTTCCGGTATCCTCAATGTTTGAGAGATCATCGGGCGATTCCGAGAACCTGATTATGTCCTGATAAGGTGGGTGCAATATTACAAGCTGGAAGTTTCCAATGTCATTTTCTTTCATTATTGTATGGTAATCAATTGCAAGGGAATTTCCGGCATAGGATCTTGTGGAAACATGGAACGGGTTTTCAGTACCGTTAATAATCCCGGTCGCCCTGGTGACAGTTTCAGGATTAAGATCCAGGCCTATTGCGTTCCTGCCCAGTTTACGGGATTCTATGAGGGTAGTCCCGCTTCCCATAAATGGATCAAGGACCCAGTCTCCCTTCTTTGTATACCTTTGCATCATCTGCCTCGGTATCATTGGTATGAAATTTCCCCAGTACCATGCACCGTGCCCGGAGCTTCGGTCCCTTCTCTTTTCTATCCAGAGGCTGTCGGTAATTATGTCATCATATTCCTTCCACCTGGAGAGATCAATGTCATTTACCGTGCCCGTTCTTGTATGGTTCAGGCTTCTATACAGCCGCTTTGCATAGTAAGCAGCCCTCTCAGCGGTCCTGGAAGCAGCCACCTGATTGAGTTCCGCAATTACAACCTCCCTTGATATCAGCCTGCTGGGGTTGACTGGATTTGATACCGATGGAGGTGCCTTGTACATCAGATCGAGAAGATCCATTGCGGACTTTCTCAGGCTCAGTATATCAGTCTGGCTGATGATCCCGGGAAGTTGTTCATTCATAATGGAAATAGCTTCTTCCGAAAGCGCCGTCCTTCCATTCGCAGAAATCAGGGAAGGAGATTTTTCTCTGCCGTGGTTTACCATTTTGCAGAATAGAAATAATATAAGACATCATATGGCTTTCTATCGAATATCAAGAACCGACTTCCAGTAATTCAAGAGTGCAAAAACAGAATTAAATGGAAAGATGTCAGGTCACTTTATTAAGGTGGAATTATATTTCCACATGAATGTATCAAAACAGGAAAGTGGTTGTCGCAGGAGCTACAGGTTCCATAGGAAATAAACTATGCAAGCTGCTGAAGGAATCTGGCTATGAGGTCACCGTCTTTTCAAGGAATCCTGAAAACGCCAGGCTGA
The DNA here is from genome assembly GCA_021793945.1 of Thermoplasmata archaeon. The sequence continues at coordinate 25,332 of JAJYRT010000004.1, read as the reverse complement.
AGGTTCCGTATGCATCCAGGTACGTAGAATTCAACTATGAGAAACCGGGGGAGTGGGTGAAGGAGCTTGATGGAAGCCTGGGTGTCATAAACCTATCAGGTGCCCCTGTTTTCAAGAGATGGACTAAAAAATATGTCAGGGAAATTATTGACAGCAGGGTTCAGTCGACCAAGGCACTGGTGGATAGCATCCGCTCTGCAAAAAATAGGCCACGGTTTCTCATCAATGCATCAGCTTCTGGGTATTATGGCTACGAGATATCAGATGATAACCTGGTAACGGAAGCAACGCCTCCCGGCAATGATTTTTGGGGGAAACTCGTGATGGACTGGGAAGCGGAAGCAAAGAAAGCAGAGGAAATGAAAGTTCGTGTGGTTATGATCAGAACGAGTGTGATCTTATCAAGAGGGGAGGGGGCACTTGGGAAGCTGGAACCTGTATTCAGGAGAAATTTGGGAGGTTACGTGAAGCCTGGCACACAGTGGTTTCCCTGGATACACGTGGTAGATGAGATTTCTCTCATCAAATTTGCCATGGAAAATGATTTCGTTAAGGGCCCTGTAAACGCATCTTCGCCGAATATACCGGACATGAAGCAGTTTGCGTCAGAATTGGGCAGGACAATGAAAAAGCGTGGTAACATGGCCATTCCACCATTTTTGATCAGGATACTCATAGGAAAAGGTTCCTCAGTCATATCAAGAGGAAGAAAAGTATATCCCAAAGCCGCTCTCGACAACGGTTTCAGGTTCAGGTTCCCTGACCTCGGGATGGCACTGGATGACCTTATAAACAGGTAAGATCGGGAATTCAGTTTCCCAGTTTCCCTCAAAGAAGAATGTTCATTAAATCCAGGGCGATTTACGGCGGGTAGATTTTTATGGCAGGAAAAAAGATCGCAGTTGTTGGGGCAGGGAGCATGGGGTCCGCTATTGCTGAAGTTATGGCATTCAACGGATATGAGGTTCTTCTAAAGGATGTCAGGCAGGAACTCGTCGAAAAGGGCAAGTCACGCATCAGAAAGATACTCACGGACCTTGTCTCCTATGAGGGGTCAAGGGCGACGAAGGAAATTTCTCGCATTGAAGCTATGGGACTGCAACTTACGGCCGGGCAGAAGGAAACAATCATGGAGAAACTTAAACCCCGCTACGGACAGGATTTCGTCGATCAGACGATGAAGCGCATCCATGGCACCGAATCTTTCCAGGATTTTGGCGATGCTGACATTGTCATAGAGGCCGCCTTCGAGAACATGTCAGTGAAGAAGGAGATATTCTCGGACATCTCAGGGCACTCCCGCGAAGATACAATAATAGCGTCCAACACATCCTCACTGAGCATAAGTGCAATGGCTAGCAGCGTTTCCAGGCCAGATCGGGTGGTGATAACCCATTTCTTCAACCCGCCATACACTCTGCCACTGGTGGAGATAGTTCCTGCCTTGCAGACATCCGAAAACACGCTTGAAACTGTCCAGGAATTCATTGCAACTCTTCGAAATCACCGAACCCAGATGGTGCCCATAAGAGTCAAGGAAGTGCCAGGGTTCTTGGTGAACAGGATGCTCGTCCCGATGATGAACGAGGCTGTGTTCATTCTGGATGAAGGAGTTGCGAAGGCCGAAGACATAGACCGCGCCATGAAGGCCGGCGCGGGTCTCCCGATGGGTCCCCTGGAGCTTGCAGACATGGTTGGACTGGATATCACTTACGATGTTGCCAGGGTTCTGTATGAGGAGTATGGAGATCCAAAATACCGGCCTTCAAATCTTCTGAAAAGGATGGTATCGGCCGGCATGCTCGGAAGGAAGTCCGGAGCTGGATTCTATAAATATAAGTAAATTGTTAAGGTAGCAGCAAAATGAATGAAAATAATCTGGTCATCACTTCAATGGAGTGATGTTCTTTCTCTGGCTGTTAATGAGAACCATTGTTGGTTCAACAACATACTTTGCCTTAGAAACTCTTGAGATAGAAACAAGGGCAGTTTTCCTGTCATTGCCCTTGAAGAGTTTGCTCAGTTCAGCCATCAGGGTCTTGCTTACCGCCAGTTCAACGAATATAGGTGTTCCCAGGTGATACCATGTCGCTATTATAGATGTGTTGTTAGTGCCAAGAATGTCCTCGCGGTCCACTTCAAATTCCAGTCTTTGACCTATTTCTATTTTCAATTCTGGTACCTACCAGACAAATAAAAAGATAGTTATTTAACCTTTTTTCATAGGTATGTGATACATTATCATACCATTGAAAAATCTATGGTTGCATACCGAGCGAGCAATTCAGGCTTTCTGGATAAGTTTGACCTCAAGCAACTTCTCCATTTTCCTTGCAATTCTTATGTCGGGCATAAGCTCCCCCCTCTCGATGCTGGACACCACATTTTTTCTCTCCTGAAGTTTCTTTGCAAGCTCCTCCTGTGTCCACGAGAGTTTTTCTCTCGCCTCCTTAATAATTATGGCATAATCGGGGTCTATATCCATGGATTCCAGGTCTTCCTTAGGCTTCCTGTAGACGGGTTTAGATCTCAATGGTGCGCTATAAGCTCTGGGTTTCTCCGGCATTGTCACTGGCTTCGGCTTTTCGCTATGTTCGGTGGGGAGTGAATTGAAGCTCCTCACAGCATCAACCGGTTTTCCAAATCTGGCACAGTCATCACACACATTGAGGATCGCCCCATCAACTCTGATCTTAGTGGTTTTTGCAGTCTTCTTTCCGCACATTTCGCATTCAATGCTGGCCATGTGCCTGTATTTCTAAAAGACTAAATATCTTTTACTGCTTTCAACATCCTGAACAAAATTAAAGCAGGAGGTTTTTGAAGCTGTCTACACTGGATTCCAAGAGGATTTATATAGAGGGAAAAAAGCTGTATACCAGGTCCGAAACAGCCAGAAGTGTATACGGAGAGGTCACGAAGAAGATTTCCGGCAGCTTTTATCGATACTGGAACCCCAAGAGGAGCAAGCTTTCTGCTGCTTTCATAAAGGGATTGAAATTTTTTCCTTTTTCGGAAACAAGCAATGTGCTATATCTGGGGGCGTCCACGGGAACAACGGTGAGCCACCTGTCGGATATATGCACTCTTGGAAAAATCTATGCCGTCGAACTCTCCTATGAGCCTTTCACGAAGTTGCTCTCGCTGGCAGAGAACAGAACGAATATTTATCCGATCCTTGAGGACGCAAACCTTGTAGAGCGCTACTCATTCTTCGTGGAGAATGTCGACATTATATACCAGGATATATCCCAGAGAAACCAGATCCAGATATTCAACAATAATGCAGACGTTTTCCGCGAAGCTAGAAAAGCATTGCTTGTCATAAAGATCAGGGCAATATCGTCCAGGCAGAACGAGGAGGAAATCCTGAATAAGGCAATCTCGGAGATAGATGACTTCAGGGTGATACAGAAGGTGAACCTCGTCCCATACGACAAGGCAAACTACATGCTCTATCTGGAACGGAAATAGCGTTTTGGGAAAATAGGATACCTTATAATATCGCCGTAATATTTTAGCTCTGAAACATAATAAGAGGTTCCAAAGATGTCAAGTAGCACAAATCCACTCGAACTGGATTTTTTCAAGAAACAATCAATGGAGAGAAAGAAATGCACATCATGCTCGTCCTTTTTCTGGACAACTGACCTCAGGAGGAAGACATGCGGCGATCCCCCATGCGATCAGTACGGATTCATCGGGAAACCGCCAACTTCCAGGAAGTACAGCCTTGATGAGATGAGGAAGGAATTCCTCGGCTTCTTCAGTGGAACACACACCATTGTCCAACCATACCCGGTGGTACCAAGATGGCGGGACGATGTGCTTCTGGTTAACGCCTCCATCTATGATTTCCAGCCACAGGTTACGTCTGGTGTGGTATCTCCCCCGGGAAATCCAATCGCCATGTCCCAGCCGTGCATAAGGATGAACGACATTGATCAGGTTGGCGTTACAGGAAGGCATCTTACAAGCTTCGAGATGCTCTGCCACGATTCATTCAACAGGGAGGGCATGGAAATTTACTGGAAGGACGACACCGTAAAATACTGCAACTCTTTTCTCACCGGACCTCTGGGCATCAACCAGGATCTTATAACATATAAGGAGAAACCGTGGTCTGGCGGAGGAAACGCTGGGAACGCGCTTGAAGTATTCGTTCTCGGTCTCGAGGTTGCTACCCTGGTTTTCATGGATATGTCGGAAGACGAGAATGGAATCTTTGAGGTTGAGGGCAAGAAATACTCGCCCATGCCCCAGAGAATCGTGGATACGGGATATGGTCTTGAAAGGCTTGTATGGCTCTCAAGAGGCACTCCGACCGTATACGATTCAATCTTTCCCAATATACTTTCAGACATAATCCAGAGTTCAGGCATAAAGCGGCCGGACGATGGCATGATAGCCAGGATAGTCACCGCGCTTGCTTCGGATGAATCGGCCGTTCCAAGGGATGTGATATTAAAGGCGGTTAAGGGGCACTCTCTGGGAAACGGTGGCAACACAGAGGAAACCATGAAGGAGATGGAGAAACTCATGGCAGCCTTCATCCTTTCAGACCATAGCAGGACCCTGCTATTCATGTTCAGCGATTACGTCATACCTTCCAACGTCAAGGTCGGGTACCTGGCCCGTCTTCTTATCAGAAGATCCTTGAGGTTCATTGGAGAACTCGGCATTCACCTCTCTCTTTCCGACTTGATCAGGTTGCAGATGGAGAACATAGGGAAACTTAAACTCAATTATCCTTCTGTTTTCATCGACGAAGTAATAGCCGAAGAGATGGATAAGTACGCAGCTGCGCTAAGAAGAGGGGAGTCGGTGCTGAGAAGGATCATAGAAAGGGAGGGCAAGATCGACGAGAAAAGTCTTCTCGAAATGTACGATTCATATGGCATATACCCGGAATTTGCAGCCCATATATACAGGGAGATCACCGGCAGGGACTTCCCAATACCTCATAATTTCCAGGCCCTCGTTGTATCCAGGCACGATGCAAAGAAGAGGAAAGATCAGGTCATGGAGAAATTCCCTGACGTTTTCACAAGACCACTTTACTATGACGACGTTAGCATGCGCGAATTCACCGCTTCGGTTATCCATTCCGGGAAGAATTATGTTATCCTTGACCAGACGGCGTTCTATCCGGAAGGGGGAGGACAACCCTATGATCTGGGTTTAATTGTCCACGGCGGCAGGGAAATCAGAGTCACCAGGGTGGAAAGACGCGGTAGGGCAATTGTTCATTATATAGAGGGAAACATCCCGGAAAAATCAAGGGTGAAAGGTGTAATAGACTACGAACGGAGATGGCAGCTTATGGTTCACCACTCCGCAACGCACCTTCTTCTCGGTGTGATGAGAAAGATCGTAGGGGATCACGTCTGGCAGAATGGAGTCCAGAAGGAAGTCAATGAGTCAAGGATAGATATCACGAACTACAAGAAAATCGACAGAGATCTTGTCCTTAAGATCGAAATGGAGTGCCACAGGATAATCACGGAGAGCAGGAAGATCACTGTAAAGAACATAGAGTGGAACCATGCAATAGGGAAATATGGATTCAGATTGTTTCAGGGAGGAGTTCCACTGTCAGACAAGCTCAGGGTCGTGGAAATCGACGGAGTTGATGCAGAAGGTTGCGGTGGAACACATCTATCCCTAACTTCCCAGATCGGGATCCTGAAGATAAAAAGTATTGAGAATATACAGGAGGGGATCCAGCGCGTAACCTTTGTCGCAGGACCTGCAGCCGTTAACCTCTTCAGTGCAGTTTACAACGAATCCAATGAAATAAGTTCAGTTATAGGCAAACATGAAGGTAGCCTGCTGGGCAATGTCAGGCAACTTGTTGAGGAAAACATCGAGATGAGAAAACAACATGAAAAGAACCTAAAACAGGCTGTCAAGGAACTCCTGGATTCAGGAACCGATGTCGCTGTCCCGGGATTCAGGATAAGGTTTATCAGGGGTTCCCTTGAGGAAGAAGCTGAGAAAGACCTGTCAAAGGCAGCCTATGGAATGGATGCAGACGCGGTGATTGTTGTGCTGCTGGGTCGTGGAACAAATAATAATATCTTGCTGTTTTCGCGCGGAAAGATCAGCGCTGCAAAGCTTGGGGAAATGTTGGGATTGTCGAAAAATGGGCAAACCGGCAGTGAGAGATTTCTCCGAGCAGAGTCAGTCAAGGATATTGATGAAAACTTAATAAGAGAGGTTTTCCATAGTAGGCTTTAACGGGTTACCACCATGGATGAAGAATATGAGAGGATAAAGGAGATCATATCTTCTCTATACGAGTTTTCCGAGACAAAGAACAGGGGAACTTCTTTCTATTTCAGGATACCTGAACTATCATCCTACCCGGAGGAAAAATTCTCCCTGCTGGTGGACCAACTCTCGGACCTTGGTTATGTTGTATTCACCTCCGGTCTTCTGGGCGAGGAACTTTTTGTCTTAAAGAGGACCTCCAGGCACCAGGGCCGCAGGGTGATAAAGATAACAATGCTTGCCCTTACAGTGGCAAGCCTGTGGTATGCAGGGTATTCATACCAGGCACAGTATACTGGATCTCTCGACTATGCAAAGAATCTAGCCACAGCGTTGGTGCTGTTTGTTGTTCCCATCCTGGCAGTACTTGGGTTCCGAGAACTGGCCAGGTTTGTTGCGTTCAGGAGAAACCGGATGAGATATGAATTGCCGATGTTCATTCCCGATCCGCTTGGAATAGGAACCATGGGTGTAATCAATCTCCCATCACATCCATTCAAGACAAGAAGGGCACTGCTTGAAGCTGGTTCCTTTCCAGTAGTTGCTGGTTTCATAGGGTCGATTGCGCTAATCCTTGTTGGCAATTTTGTGATCCCATCCTCCACTGCCTTCACCCCCACGGTCAATTCCCCCATAAACACTGTGAGCCTTCCTCTTATATATCCGCTTTTGCTGAACGTTATCTATCCGGTCTCTGCAGTTCCAAACATAATAGCGTATAGCGGATGGGTTGCGCTGATAATAAACTCGTTCAACGCAGTCCCGACAGGTTTCCTTGACGGGGGACTGGTTTCCGTGGGACTCTTTGGTAAATATTCGCGCTACATATCATACGTTTCAATAATTGCACTGGTCGTTCTTGGCATCACATATCCACCCTGGATAATTCTTGCAGTCTTTGTCCTCGTTCTTGGCATAAGGGGCCCGGAACCTCTCAACAATGTCTATCGCCCACTTCCACTATCGAGAGCCGTGGCTGTGCTGGCTATCCTTGTGCTCTTCGTAGGTATAGTTCCCTTCCCATTCCATCTCAGCGAGAACCAGATATCAACAAGCATACAGAATCCTAATTACCTCATTGTGAACGGAACTGCGGTGAATGCGACCTTTGGACTATCGGTGTCCGATACCGGAATATCCTCGATCGTGCCTGCCTTCATAGTTACTCCGTCAATTGGGTACACATTCTACGCTTCATCAGATTCTCCCATATCTCCGGGGAGTACGGGGCAGTACAATGTCACACTCGATACCTGGAATCTGAACACCACAGGGTACCATAATTACACCCTCAGGACATACTATGGCGGTAGCAGTTCAGACTCAAGACTTTCCGTCCTGGTCATACAGTATTCCCAACTCATAACAATGGGCCCGAACAACAAAAATCCATTACATTGGGCAGCCAGGAATAACGAAACCGTAAATATCTCCATCGTCAACACAGGAGATTCCCCTCTGGTCATAAGCACGTTGATCTTCACCAATGCAAACAATTCTTACACCTACAGCTTCCAAAATCTCTCTCGATCCGCCACCGGTTCTGGCATGATCATTTCGCCGGGAGCAATCATAGCATCCGGGACCGCTTTTTCATTTTCCATCACTCCCATAAGGGCATACGGCGAGATGACCATAATAGCAATGGACCAGAAATACGACGCAGCGGTTGAATACGTCTATTTCTCTTGACTCCCCTTTTACTGGAATTGGTCAAGTACTTATGGCTAAATTGAATTATGCCTAGGTGAAGATAGGGTTTTTCATAAATCCACGGGCGGGTTACGGAGCTTCATTGAATAAGAAGGGATCGGACCGGGTTGACAGCCTTGACCCCGCTTCCAGCACATCATGTAGTGCCGGGAAAAAATTTCTGCAGGGAATTCGAGACCTGGGCATACACTTTCTCGTCCCCGGGGGGATCATGGGATCGGATGCAATGGAAGAGGCTGGAATATCGGATTATGAAATTGTCTATTTTCCAAAGAAGCCTACAGAAGCAAGCGATACTATCTCCTTTGTTAAGTCTATCATGGAAATGAACCCGCAATTGTTGATTTTCTGCGGCGGAGATGGAACGGCGAGGGATATTCTAGCTGCAGGCTTCATTATCATCCCCGTAATTGGAGTTCCGGCCGGGATAAAGATGGAGAGCTCTGTTTTTGCCATAAGCGTCCAGCATGCCGTTAATGTCACCAGGGAAGTTGTCGGAAAGGGAATAGCCGAGACGGAAAAGGCAGAGATTGTGGACATTCCGGAAGAAGAACTCGACACGATTCATCCGCATCCAAGGTTCTATGGAGAACTGGTCACGCCGGCAAACCAGGGGATGGTGTCCTCTCCGAAGCTGGATTTTTACCAGGGTGACACCGAAGGTATAGCTGACTATTTCATTGAAACCATGGATAAGGACACGTATTATATCATCGGGCCGGGATCCACATGCAAGTCCATAATTGCAAGATTAGACCAGGAAACGAACCTACTTGGCTTTGATTTAGTGAGGGCTGGAATTTTAATGGAATCAGACATCAGTGAGCAGAGGATATTTGAGGTTGCTACCACGGGCAAATGCAAACTGGTAATCTCTCCCATTGGGGGTCAGAACTTTCTTCTTGGGCGTGGCAATAAGCAGATTTCAGCCCGCGTCGTGCAGGCTCTCGGCTTCGATAATCTTATCGTGCTATCTGCTCAGGACAAACTGACCTATACAAAAAAATTATATATCGATCTCAATACTAAGCAGACAGTTGTCATACCAAAATATATAAGGGTCGTCATAGGATACGGCATGTTCAAGATCGTGAAACTAGAAGGCTGAAAAGAAGATGAGAATTGGTTTCTTCACAGAAACATACTATCCAACTCCAGATGGGGTATCACATTACCTTCACGACGTGAAGAAGGAGTTGGAGAATCGTGGTCACGAAGTATTCGTGTTTTCACTGAGCGGTGACAAGAGCGAAGCCAACGTACTTCTCAGCCCTTCCGTACCTATGTTTATTTATTCACAATACAGGTGGCCGCTGAATCCCATACCATTTTTCCTGTACCAGAAGGTTAAATCCATTCCGCTGGACATAATACACATACATGATCCGTTTTACATGGGGTCTGTTGGATTCAGGGTTGCAAAGCACAAGAAAATCCCAGTCATGGCCACTTTCCACACGGACTTCATAAGGATGAAAGACTCCATCAGGGTCCCATTCAGGGAGCAGTTGTTTGAGCTGTCATGGAGGTATAATATCTACCTTTACAATCGCTGCGACCTCGTCACTGCACCAAGCCCGTCTGCGGTTGAATTTCTCAGGAAGAACAAGATCTCAAACGTTGTCGAGTTACCCCTGTTCGTACACACTGATAAGTTCAAGCCAGGCGTGAGCAGGGAGAACAAGTTCATTGTGCAGTACATAGGGAGGATAACCAAGGATAAGGGAATATACAACATCCTGGACGTAGCCGACAACTTCCCACGAAACGACGGTGTAAAATTTGTCATCTCCGGAACCGGTCCCGAAGAGGAACAGGTCAAGCGAATGATTAAGAAAATGGATCTACAGAGCATAGTTGACATGACCGGATATCTGGATGAGGCCGGCAAGATGAACGCTCTAGCCAATGCATCTATCTTCCTGCATCCATCGGATACGGACACCTTCGGCATAGCGGTACTGGAAGCTATGTCGTGCGGTAAACCCGCTGTTGTATCAAACAGATTTCCTCTTCTCAATCAAGACTCTTCAATGAATGGCATGATAGGGGTGGATTTTTCCAACCCGTCTGAAGTGGCAAGAAAAATACTGGATCTCAAACAAAACAGCTCTGAACACCGGGATCTCTGCGGAAAGGCAAGAAAATACGTATCCGGGAACTACAATGCCTCGGATCATGCCCTGATGCTGGAGCAGCATTATTCGGAGCTTATAAGCAGGCACAAAGATCGTTCTGCCTAGATGTACTGATATCTCGGACGCATCAATAATTATTATAACGGCTTTTGGTATCATCATCGACATTGGCCGAGGAATCTAAGAAGCACAGATCAATAGAAGACCTTACAAGGTTTGTCAGGGGTGCACCAGGATGGAAATTCTACATAGTTCCACTCATGGTCATAATGGGAATTGATTACCTTCTCATTCATTCGCTGAAGGACGTCCTCATAGGTATATTTCTTTCATTCGTATTTGTGCTTTTATTTGACTGGGTGTTCATAAGGATTGGAAAATTTGTCTTTCCCATGCGGAGGATCGCGTACCTCGATTTTGTCAGCTTCGGAATGTGGACGATAATATTCTGGATAGTCCATATCCTGAACCTGATCACCGGTACAGAGGAACAGGTATTCTTTTCCATTGCATTTGTGTCTTTCTTCAGGCTGCTTATCTTCTATGTTTATTATTCAGAAAAGATCAGTCATCTGCTCCCTCCATCACTGAACTACACCTATGCGGGAATATTGTCCTTCGCTTATTTGTATGGTGGATATCCGCTTATAATCCCATTTATCCTTGCATCCATGGCTAGTGCAATAATCGCGGTGGTTTTCACAAGGATAGTCCTTTCGGGTTTCTCGCAGGATTATGGAGTGAGCGCGACAAAGCTGCTGCAGTTTTTCCTGAATTTCAAGACCATTGGGGACAGGGACGAGGTCGGAAAGGAGTTTTTTGAAAGAATTTACAGGAAAGAGGTAACAGTACCGGTGAAAGTCATAGATATAAGAAGAGAGGACAAGCCTCTTGTTACGCTGGTCTTCCCGTATGTGCACCCAGGACCATTCGGGAGGCTGGGCTGCAGTGATCTCCCCATTAGGCTTCAGGACAGGCTGCCGGACCTTGGCAGAGAGATGATGGTATTCCACACCACAACCACGCACAGCAACAACTGCCAGGGGGATGAGGACATCGACCGGCTGGCTTCTGGAATAAAGGCTGCGCTCGAGAGGGTACAGTACGTGGAGACAATGTCAAGATTCCGGAAGCTGAATGCAGGGAAGTATTCCATTGCACTGTTGCGATTCGGCAACTTTGGTTTTGGAAGCATAATCCCGGAAAGGGAGCCTTTCGACGACGTTGAGCTCGGCGAGGGAATGCGGATTATGGAATTCATAAGAACGCATGGTGCATCCGATTTTGCACTGATAGACGCACAGAACAACTTTACTAAGGGCGCAAAGGAACTGCGGGAATGCGCCGACCTGATAAAGCCATTCACCAGGGAGTTCACGAGAAGCATACCCAACTCACCCGCAATGATCGGCTTCTCCAGTCTCAAGACCTCGTTCCCCGGACTGGCAGGAATGGGTATACAGACGCTTGCGTTCCGGACAGGAGACAGGATAGATGCAATTGTTCTCACAGATTCAAACAACATAACAACAGAGACCATAGACTTGGTGAGGGAGAAATCAAGGCACATAGTATCGAACGTGGAAATATACACCACGGACAACCACATCGTGAACGCCAGCACCCTGGATGTTTTTCCTCTGGGCTCTAAGGGAGACGTGGATATAATATCAGAACTGATAGTTGGAACTATCAAGGATGCGGTCAGGGATGTCATCTATTCCAAGGTGGGAATGGGATCCGCAGACGTCAGGATCAAGATGGGGGAGGAGAACAGCTATCACAAGCTAACAGAGAACGTGCTTTCCACAGTACGTAAGGCAAAATATGCCATTGCCGGTACCCTGCCTATGGCACTGATAATTTCGTACCTGATCTTCCTTGTGCCATTTTCCAGCATAGTCTAGGAATGGATTCTTCCCAGATAACCACCTGCGAACATCAGGTCAAGGAGGACAATTGCCGTTGATGTCTGCACGACGGGCAGGGCTCTTATGCCTATGCAAGGATCATGCCGTCCCTGGATGCGGATGGTGGAATTTGTCATGCTCCTTAAATCTACGGTATTTTCCTCTTTCCTTATTGAGGAGGTAGGTTTCACCGCGACCCTGAAGGTTATAGGCATCCCGTTCGAGATTCCACCAAGGACGCCGCCATTGTTATTTGCGCTGAACCGGATATCGCCATCTTCCACATACATCTCATCCTTTACATTGCTTCCGGAAGATGAGGAGAAACCGAATCCCTTTCCAAATTCTACGCCTTTTATGCCCGGGATGGAAAACATCATCTTCGCTATCTCGCTCTCCACTGAATTGAAGAACGGCTCACCTACTCCAGGCCTTATCCCGGTCACGAGGGTTTGTATCGATGATCCAAGGCTATCGCCTTCACCCATGGCACGGATTATGGCTGCATGAGCCTTTGTATCCAAGGCCGCGTCGGGTATCCTGGTCTTGAAGGTGTAGGGGTAATCCTGATCACAATCCGGTGCATTCTCCATGAATACATCCCCTATCCTGTCGATGTAGGAGATTATGCTGACACCATGGCTGAACAACACCTGCATGCATATGGCTCCCGCTGCAACCAGTGGAGCTGTCAGTCTGCCTGAGGAAAATCCACCACCTGCATATGGCCGGTGCTTGCCGAATTTTTCATACATGGTTATGTCTGCATGCCCCGGTCTTGGCTTGTATTCAAGCTCGGAATAATGCTCGCTCATGACGTCCGAGTTCTCGATGTAAAAGGCAGCCGGCCCCCCGTTAGTATATCCATCTGTTACGCCGGAGATTATCTTCACCATGTCAGGCTCACTGCGTCTGGTGGTTATCTCACTCTGGCCTGGTCTTCGCCTATCCATCCACTTAGCTATCTCTCCAGTATTTATCTCAAAACCAGAAGGCAGACCATCCAGCACACCACCGATTGCCGGACCGTGCGACTCTCCGAAGACTGTGAACCTGATGTTGTTTCCTGTTGTGAAGGACACCTTTCCATATTTCAATCTCGCTATAATTAAATTCGCAATTCCTGCCATGAAATCAGATATACCTCGAAGTGATAGTATGTGCGATCAGCATGGTTAATGAAACCTGGGTTTGGCTTGACGGAGAAATAGTAAAATACAGCGAGGCAACGGTTCCGATTCTCACGCATTCTCTCCAGTATGGGAGCGGTATTTTCGAGGGTATCCGGAGCTACAACACAGGAACTTCAGCATCAATATTCAGGCTTGGGGATCACGTTGATCGTTTTTTCAGATCAATGAAAATTTATTCCATGAAAACCAGTTTCACGAAGGAGGAAATTGTAACGGGCATAAAGGATGTCATATCGGTAAACAAACTGACAGACGCATACATCCGCCCATTTGCATTTTACAACGATGACAGGATAGGTCTCGGAACAAGGGACAAGAAAATAAGCATATACATTGCAGCTGTGCCATACAAGAGCTATTTTTCACAGTCAAAGGCTAAGGGGCTGCGCTGCAAAGTATCTTCTTGGCACAGACCGGGATCGGCTTTCCTTCCAATTGAAGCCAAGGCCAGCGGAAATTACCTTAATTCAGTTCTCGCGAACAGGGAGGCCGTCTCGGCTGGTTATGATGAAGCCATTCTTACAAGCCCATCGGGATATGTTACCGAGGGTCCAGGTGAAAACATATTCATGGTAACAGGAAAGGATCTTATCACGCCGGGGAGGGATTCAGACATATTGATCGGCATCACGAGGGATACAATAATGAACATATCTTCCGACATCGGGCTGCACGTGACGGAACGATTTGTGCACCGGGAGGAGCTTTACACAGCTGACGAACTTTTCTTCGGGGGAACTGCCGCAGAAGTCACACCTATCCTTGAGGTGGACGGAATGGTCATCTCCGGTGGGGTGCCGGGGGAGGTCACGGAAAACCTTGCAAAGTTATACAATGATACGGTGACCGGCAAGATCGAGAAGTACAGGAAGTGGCTTTCCCCAGTCCCGTAAGATCGCATTCCCTTGTCTCTCCCAATGGACGAGGCAGGCGAATCCAAAAGGAAGCAGACCAGGCAGTGAGGTACGATCAATCAGGTAATTTCGATTAAATTTTGTCTGACTAATAAACCCTTATGTAGGTAGATTGTGCAATTAAGGTGTAGTATAACGTATCGGTTGTTTGTCTGACAAAAAGTCTTAAATATAGTTTATGGAATATAACGTTATGGAAACGGTAGCAGACGGAAACGTGATAAGATCATTGAACAGGAGTGAGCTTCGAAGGAAAGCTCTGTTTTATCTATTGAGCATATACCCTTACCGGTCATATCTCTCAGAGATATCAAGAGCGATAAAATCAGACCCTTCAAATGTGAAGGGCTGCCTTGAGGGACTGGGAGTAAGGTATACAGTAGAGGAAAGCCTGGTTGGCCTGGCGCTTGTAAAGGCGGAACAGACTAAAAACGGATTCAAATATTTCAAGATCAATCCGGACGTTGTAGATGAAGTACGGGCAATGAAGGCAATGTTCACCCAGAAAAAGATTTTTGCCGTGGAAATAGGTTAATTTTCAGCATACCGTTTCCCAAACAAATCCATATTTTTCAAGTTGTCAAGTAATTTGAGAAGCGTGTTTTTCAAGCCCCTAGGCGCTAAATAATCATAGTATGTACCTGGATCATCAGGTTATGCAATATTGATTGAGTATTGAAAAGGCTTAATTATTGAATTTCGATACGTACTTGTGGAAGATACGGTCGAAAATGTTGAGGATTATGTAAACAGGTTACAGATCACTACAACCAAGGATGTTAAGGTGCCTTCAATTCTTTTTGACCAGGTCATCGGGCAGGAGAGTGCAGGGGACGTAGTAAAGAAGGCTGCTCTCCAGAAGCGACACGTACTGCTTATAGGAGACCCGGGAACTGGAAAATCAATGCTTGCGCAGTCTATGGTTGATTTCCTGCCAAAGGAAGACCTGGAGGATATTCTTGTATTCCCGAATCCCGAGGACTCAAACAGGCCAAAGGTCAAGACGCTTCCTGCCGGCAAGGGAAAGGAAGTGGTGAAGCAATACCAGATCAAGGCTGAAAGAGTAAAGAGGGACAGGGCAAGGACAATAATGCTGATAATTTTCTCCATTGTTTTCATCGGCATAATATTTGCATTTCTCTATGGAGTCATAATCCTGTTTTATGCAATAATCGCTGCAGCCATACTCTATGTCGCGCTTGCAATGAACCCAAGCTTCAGGCAGGAGAAGGCCATGATTCCCAAGCTGCTTGTTACCCATACTCCAAACGAGAAGCCGCCATTCATAGATTCAACTGGTGCACATTCAGGAGCCTTGCTCGGAGATGTCAGGCATGACCCGTTTCAGTCCGGTGGGCTCGAGACCCCTGCGCACGACAGGGTAGAGGCTGGTAACATTCATAAAGCGCATAAGGGAGTCCTGTTCGTAGATGAGATGAACCTCCTTCGCCCCGAAAGCCAGCAGGCACTCCTGACTGCAATGCAGGAGAAGAAGTTCTCCATATCGGGCCAGAGCGAACGCAGCGCCGGAGCAATGGTGCAGACAGAACCTGTTCCATGCGATTTTGTTCTGGTGGCAGCCGGCAACCTGGATGCAGTTCAGGGAATACACCCTGCACTAAGGTCTCGTATCCGTGGATACGGCTATGAGGTGTATGTCAACAACACCTTCGACGACAATGACTCAAACAGGGACAAGATTGTACAGTTCATTGCACAGGAGATCCAGAAAGACAAGAAGATACCGCACATGGACAAGAGCGCTGTGGTCGAGATAATAAAGGAGGCCCAGAAACGGTCAGGAAGAAAGGGAAAACTCACGCTGAGGTTGCGTGAACTAGGCGGCCTGATCAGGGTTGCCGGAGACATAGCAATCAGCGAGAAGGCGGACATCGTCACCTCGAAGCACGTGATCGCCGCTAAGAACCTAAGCAAGCCCCTTGAGCAACAGGTGGCCGACAAGATGATTGAAGTCAGGAAAAACTACAAGACGTTCCTCACTGAGGGGGAGGCTGTCGGCATGGTCAACGGTCTGGCGGTTATGGGTGCAAACAGCGGAATGGCAGATTATACTGGCGTCGTAATGCCAATAGTAGCAGAAGTTACCCCTGCGCAGAAGAAGGGCAACGGAAGCGTTGTAGCAACCGGAAAATTGGGAGAGATTGCCAAGGAAGCTGTGGAAAACGTTTCAGCTGTGTTCAAGAAGATCAGTGGAAAGGACATCTCCGACATGGACATACACATACAGTTCGTGGGATCATATGATGGAGTTGAGGGTGATTCCGCCAGCGTATCAATTGCCACTGCTGTTATTTCTGCCATTGAGAATATACCCATTGACCAGACTCTTGCTATGACAGGATCTCTCAGTGTGAGGGGTGCAGTACTTCCGGTTGGAGGCGTAACCGCAAAGGTAGAAGCAGCCATCGAGTCGGGTCTCAAAAAAGTCATAGTTCCAGTATCTAATTTCGGTGACATAATCCTTGATGAAACTCATAAGGACAGGATACAGATCATCCCAGTGAACAATATACAGGAAGTGCTTGAAAATGCATTTGTCTCCGGACCTGATAGACAGAAGTTCCTGGATCGTATATCTCAATTCCTGAAGCCGAAAAATCTGGGACCCGGGCCAGGTCGTGTTGGAGCAAATGTCGGATAATTTTTTTTATATTTTATTATTGAAACCGGATAGGGTGAAGGATGTAATCGATTTTTCCAGGCAGAGCAATCACTTTTTCCTGGTCATTGACATGGACAGTATTGTTTCTGAAATGCAGGTACAGGTAGCACTTGATCGGGCGAGAAGGAGAATAGCGAACAGCTCCAGGGTCAGGGAACTTGGGCCGCTGGTGCTTATGTACATCTCAGGGGAACCCCAGGTTGGCAATGCAATCAGGGCAGCAGGCATATCCGGCCAGACGAAAAAGGCGATGATTGTATGCGACGACGTGGAAGAAATGAAAAAGTTCATGGATGAGTTTGGAGATGCAATCGATTTGATCAAGCAGCCGCCCATACCTCATGACAGCCCTTCAAGAGACCGGGAAGTTTTTTTCGCAATGTCAAACGTTGATTTTCAATCCTAGGGCGCCATAGTGGATCGATATGATGGATATCAGCACAAATGAGACGACATAAACCATCCGGGAAACTTCTCCGGAAAAACCCAGCACGTCTCCGTTGATTCCGGAGAGCATTTTTTCGAACCTTGAGGCAATGATGAATGATACAATGAGGGCGATAAATATCGGAATAATGTATGAAATACCCAGAAAGATGGAGACCAGGAATGGTATGGCTAAATTTACGATCAGAAGGGTGAAGCCGCCACGAGAAACCGAATCTAAGAAACTTGATCCCATTCCGGAACCGAGTGCTTTCCGTCCCCTGGCTGATACAATGAGGGATAGCTTTGAAACAGACTCTGCAAGCGCTAGTACTGAAATAGCGTTTGCATATCCAATGGAAAGGGCGAAAGCTGCCGTTGTTCCGTAGACAACCATGAACATGCCTATTGCACCTGCACCCGTCGCGGTATCCTTCATCACCCTGACCATCCGGGCTGAATCCCCTCTCGCCATGAGGGCATCTCCAACGTCAAGTACAGAGTCCAGATGGTGAAAACCGGGAATTGCAGTGATCAGTACAACGTAGATGATGACTGCAGATACAGAACCAAAGTAGAAAGCCATCCAGAAAAAAACCAGGCCAGCAAAAAGACCAATTCCGAGGCCCAACGTTGAAAGAAAATAAAGGCCTCTTGGCGTGGGAAGCGATTTAGACCCGACGGGAAATATTGTAAAAAAGGCTATCACTGATCTCAAATCCTCACGGATTCCTCCACTATCAGACAACAGTATTCCCCTCACAGACAATGATGGCAGGCTTATATTAAGTTACGATCACTTTATTCCGGGAAAAAAGATATTTATTAACTAGCATTCTCATAGGATGGAAAAACGATTTCTTGCATATTTCGGTCACGTGAACATTGACATCTCCCTTAGGGTTGGGTCACTGCCTACAAGCGGATCGGTGAAGGTGGATGGCGTTTCTGAAAACTTCGGAGGTACAGCAGGCAATTTTGCCCTTGTTTCTTCCAAACTCGGTTTCACGTTTGATCTCTACGCTGCAATTTCAAGAAAGACCCACGAATCGTACCTGAGAAAACTCGAGGAAATGGGGGTCAGGACTGATCACATCTTCATTGACAACGATCTTGCTGGCCCTATGTGTTACCTGGTTTCAGACGGATCGGACCAGATCGCGTACGTGGTTCAGGGTCCCATGGAAAGCTGGAAGCCCTCCGTGGGGTTCAAGGCTGATGAGTATGAATATGTCCACCTTTCCACTGGACCGGGAAGGGAATACATAAGAATCGCGGAGAGGGCGCATGGGAGATCGAAAGTAGTCTTTGATCCAAGCCAGGAACTTTCATACAACTATGACAGGAACTCTGTTCTGGAGATGCTGGCCTACACAGATATATTCATTGGAAATTCGCACGAAATGGACGTGCTTCGCGATAAATTCGGAATTGCGTTACAGGATCTAACGCAGATGGGGGTGCAGGTTATCGTTACACACGGTAAAGATGGATCCACGTTTTATAACCGTGGCACAGAGTTCTCTGTCCCCTCATTTAATGCGGGCACACCAAGGGATACGACGGGCGCCGGGGATTCTTTCCGCGCGGGATTATATTTGGGACTATCCCGCCAGTTGCAGATGAAGGATTCGCTTGCGATCGGTTCCGTGGTGGCCGCACACGCAATAACAGGTAGAATTGTGGATTTCACGCCGGATATACCACTGATCCTCAGGGAATCTGATGCACTTGTTCGCTGAAAATCAATTTATAAACATAAACGTGTTCAGGAACTATGCCAGTTTACTCGTTTGAGGGTCAGGTACCAGAGATAGGCAGGTCATATATCTTTCCGAATGCAACGGTCATTGGAAATGTCAGGATTGGAGACGGTGTCTGGCTAGGGCCAGGAGCAGTTCTCCGTGGTGATTACGGTAGGATCGAGGTCGGAAGCTTCTCGGCAATTGAGGATAAC
Source organism: Thermoplasmata archaeon (assembly GCA_021793945.1). The sequence continues at coordinate 6,125 of JAJYRT010000004.1, read as the reverse complement.
TGCGTAGTTCACGCGCGGCCAGGTGAAAAGACGGTCATAGAGGAGCATGCAACAATTGGGCATCTGTCTGTAATACATACCGGGCATGTCAGGAGCTGGGCTGTTGTTGGGATGGGAGCGACTGTCTCCGACTTTGCTACGGTCGGGGTATGGGCTGTTGTCGGTGAAGGCGCCGTTGTGAGAAACAGGTTCGAGATACCAGATGAAAGCATTGCCGTTGGCGTTCCTGCAAAGGTTGTAGGAAAGATAGATGAAGCGTACAAGACGCTTTGGACCAATTACAAGAACAACTACAACACCTTTGTTGATAGATACAGGAAAAATATCATCGAGATGAAAGATTCAAGTAAGTATTTATGAATTTAATCCATTACTTCTATCATGCAGGATTTTTCTATAAAAGACGTTCGGGTAAGGAAAGTACTGGATTCTAGGGGGAACTTCACCATTGAGGCTGAAGTCGTCCTGAGCGGTGCGGTTGGAATTGCTTCGGCTCCCGCTGGGGCCAGCACAGGGGCAACAGAAGTTGTGGCATTCTCGGCCAAGGGGATAGATTCATCCATGGACTTCTTCAACAGGCAGGCGAAGAAGGCGATTATAGGATTCAATGCCAGGAACCAGGTTGAACTTGACAGCCTCCTCTGCGATATAGACGGCACGGATAATTTCTCCCAGCTCGGAGGAAACATGGCCACCGCAATTTCCATGGCCTCTGCCAAGGCGTCCGCAAACCTGCTTGGGCTTCCTCTGTATGCCTACGTGGGCGGCACTCTCACAAGATCAATTCCAAGGCCGATGGGGAACGTGATCGGTGGCGGCAAACATTCCAGAAACGGTACAACCATACAGGAATTCATGGTTTCTTCACAGGGAAAAACATTTCTGGATTCAATATACCTTAATTCGCTTATTCACAGGAGAATCGGGGAGATCCTCTCAGAAAATCTTAAGGGCCAGAGTGTTGGGGTAGGGGACGAGAGGGCATGGACCGCCAACATTTCAGACGAAGTTGCCATTGATACAGTGAAGCAGGCAGCCGGCGAGATATCAAAGGTACATGGAGTCAGGGTTCTGCTTGGAGTGGACTTCGCCGCAACCTCATTCTTTGAGAACGGCAAATATGCATATAAAAAAGGTAAATTGACAAGAGATGAGCAGATTGATTATGCCGAATCACTTGTGAGGGACCATAATTTCTACTTCATTGAGGACCCTCTGGAAGAGAACGATTTCGACGGGTTTGCAATATTGACTGGGCGTATAGGATCCAGGGCACTGGTTGTGGGTGATGACCTTTACACTACCAATGAGAAGCGGATAATGAAGGGAATAGAAAAAAAGTCGTCAAATGCGGTATTGATTAAGGTGAACCAGATAGGGACGCTGAGCGCAACATATAGGGCAGTGGAAGCAGCTAATAAAGCAGGGATGAAGAACGTGATATCCCACAGAAGCGGTGAAACCACGGATAATTTCATAGCACATCTCGCTGTTGCATTTGGTTCCGTTTTCATAAAGTCCGGCACAGTTGGTGGAGAACGGCTTGCCAAGCTCAATGAACTCGCTGGCATAGAGGAGAACATGGGAACCGTCAATGCTTAACATTATTGGAATAGGGCTGCGTGGATTGAGGAGCATAACAATAGAGTCCGCTGATGTCATCAGATCAAGCGATGAGGTATATCTTGATACCTACACTTCCATACTTCCGGATGGATCTCAGGATGAGATATCCAGATTCTTCAATCGCGAGATAATTGCTGTTGGCAGGGAGTTCATTGAGGGAGAATCTCCAATAATCGAAAGGAGCAGGAACAGGACTGTATCGCTCCTTGTGGCAGGAGATGGAATGTCTGCGACTACACACAAGGTTCTTGAGAATACTTGTATTTCAATGGGCATCTCCGTGAATGTACTTGAAAACGCATCCATACTGAACGTTATTCCTGGCAGATTGGGGCTTTATACATATAAAATGGGCCCCCCCGTCTCGCTTCCATTTATCACCGATAAGTTTTTTCCAGTCAGTGTTTTCAATAAGATCAGGAGAAACCACAGCAATGGTATGCATACAATTGTATTGCTGGATCTGAAATCAGGACGCAATATTGGAATTTCACAGGCAATAGGATGGCTTATGGAGATGGAAAGCACAGCGGGCGGGGAAAAATTCCTCGATAATGAGCATGTCTGCGTCGTATCGCGTGTAAGCCAGACTGGAGAGAAAATCCTGTGCGGGAACATCAGGTCACTGGAATCTGTTGATTTCCAGTCTCCTGCAGCAATCGTAATTCTAAGCAACCCTGATACATTCGAAATGGAAAATATTGAATCCTTCAGGATTGCAAGTGAAGATGGTCACCAGGCATGGAATAAGACCGGTGCTAAACGGTGAATCTTGATACCACACTTCTCACGAAGTCAACAGGTATCCCAAGTTTTACTGCTGTTTCTTCGGTACTCATGGATTCCAGGTAACTAAGAAGAATGTTTCTTTCAATTGGTGAAGTAGCACTCTGCGATACACGTTCATGTAGAGATTCAAGGATTTCATCCTTCTCATTGAGCAGTTCCGTACGTTTGGCCATGAGATCATCGATGTTCCGGTTTATCCTCGCTAGTTCGTCCAGAAGATCGCGATTGTCCATTTCGGACTTTTCCTCTTCCCTTTCACCGTAATCGAGACCCATGCGCTTGACCTCAAAAAAATTCCTTGAATAGTCTATGGTGATTGTTGAAAATCCGGACGGGCGATAAATCTTCCTGGACGCGCCTTCACTGCTCGGGACAAAGCCGGCAGATCTTATCAGCTTTGCCTTTTCAAGCATCTCGAGCTGTTTGTTTATTGCCTGCTGGGAGACGCCAAGCCATCTGCTCATTTCCAGCGCGTATGAGTCATCTACCGTAAGCATTTTAAGAATTTCCCTCCTCGTGCTGTTGAGGAGGGCACTTATTATATAGTCCAGGTCGTCGCTTTCCATTGGCCGTTTCACTCTATCTTTACGCTCTTTCCAGACATGGATGCTGAAGATTCCTTGTTTACCACGACGTCAAGAATGCCATTCTTGAATTTTGCGGAAGCAGTATCCGTAAGTATCCTGTATGGAAAGTTTATAGACTTGTGATACCTCCTGTCTTCCTCCTTTGCATCTACGGTGATGTTTTTCTCCGATATCTTCAGCTCTATGTTCTCCTTGGAAACCCCTGGCAGTTCCACAGTCATATATATCTTTTCCTTGTCTTCATTGAAATCTGTCATCGGCTCCCTTATGTCACCCTCAAGCTGGTTGCCATAGCCTCTCCTCGTGCTGGGCACGTTTCCAAATTCCTGGAACTGAGGCTTCCCATCCGGGCCAACACGGTAAGTAAACCCATAGACAAACGGACCTTTCTCCTCATAGTCCTGGGTGTTTCCCTTCATCAGGTTCTCAAATATTCTTTGCATCCTTTCGTTCATCCACTTGAAGTCGAACCCGAAGTCGTCAAAGAAATCCCCGAAGAAGCTATCATCCCAGTCATCGTCTCTGTTTCTTTTTCCTACCACTCAAATCACCTAGTTAACAACCTATGGTTGTCAACTAAGGATTAATTCATAATATATAAACCTTTCAACGCTGACAAATTTGCTATATGAGCTCGGGAAAGATTATTAAGTCGCCTTCCATGATTAGCTGTGCTAAAATACCAGAAACCAACATGGGATCAATATTTCATGAGGATGGCTTTCCTGGCCGCGTCCAGGTCATCATGCACGAGGAGGAAAGTCGGTGCGGTCATTGTTAATGACAAGAACGTACTTGCAACGGGGTATAACGGCCCTCCCAGCAATACAGCCAACTGTGACATGGTGGGTTGCATAAGGGACGACCTCGATATACCGTCTGGCGAGAGGCATGAATTATGCCGCGGCTTACACGCTGAACAGAATGCAATTATTCAGGCAGCTGTACACGGAGTCAGCATAGCGAATTCAAAGATTTATGTAACCACGCACCCGTGCGTTGTCTGTTCCAAGATGCTGATGAACGCCAAGATTGAAGAGATAATATACGCAGAAGGCTATCCGGATGAACTATCGGAGTTGATGCTTCTTGAGAGCGATATCAAGAAACGCAGATTCACATTGCCCCAGAATGAGGTCAGTGCCATGATAGGAGATTATTCCCTGCAGTCCGGGGAAGACTAACTTCGGTCAATGTTAACGGAATAATGTTTTAATAAGGGCTTTTGAATCACCCTATGTGTCAGTATTTCTCAGCAGTCTGGAAGGCATCATAATCCTTGTCCAGAATTTTATCGCCGCCATAGGTTACCCTGGTATCTTTGCTCTCATGCTTCTCGAGGGCCTGCTTATTCCGGTGCCTTCGGAAGTCGTCCTTGCATTCGGAGGCTATCTCGCACTGACCGGGGCCCTGCCTCCATACATCGGCATACCCGCCTACATTCTTGTCCTGTTAGCCGGTTCAATTGGTAACCTTGTTGGAGCGCTGATCGCATACGTAATCGGTGACAAAGGCGGGATACCGCTTATTCTCAGGTACGGCAAATATTTCCTTCTTGATGCAGGATCAATTGAAAGGACTCACAGGTGGTTCATCCGGTATGGAGACATGTCAGTTTTCTTCACAAGACTGGTTCCCGTCTTCAGATCATTCATTTCCATTCCTGCGGGAATAGCAAAGATGGACCTGAAAGCTTTCTCAATCCTGACCTTTGTTGGAAGTTTCATATGGGATATCATACTTGTCTATCTTGGTTATACATTAGGGCCGAAGTGGGAGAGCATTCTTTCATTCTTTGATCAGTACACCTATATCTCTGTTGCTGCGTTCGTTCTTGTGTTTGCATGGCTTGTTTACAGGGCTTATAATAACCGGAAGAAGAGATCACCCGCAGTGACAGACAGGGAGTGACATTGCCAAAGCACGTATAATTAATTATATATTGAGCAATCATGGCGGGAAAGCCGGGTTTTAGCTTCAGAGGCCACTCAAAGTAGGTTCTGAAACGAAGTAACTGGCACGGAAGGTGAAAAAACGGCACGATTCACAAGACATGCAGGATTGACCATAGGGATAATGGCCTTCATGGGGATACTTATTACTTACGTAGAAACCATGATTACTCCCGCAATACCCATACTCGAGACCTTTTTCAATACTAATTATGATGCACTTTCCTGGATAATTACCGCATACATCATTTCCGGCACCATATCTGCAGCCATTTTCGGAAGGCTTGCAGACATATACGGCAAGAAGAAGATCTTCATCATCCTGGCACTGATATACGCAATCGCCGTTTCCTTTGGAGGTTTCGCCACAACGCTTGTTGAATTCATTGCAATCCGCGCTGTTCAGGGCCTCGGGATGGGCATGTTCCCAGTGGCATTCGCACTCCTGAATGATCAGGTTCCGAAGGAGGATCTCCCTCTGGCTCAGGGCATACTGAGTTCGACATTTACGGGGGGAGCAGCCATTGGACTGGTGCTTGGTGCATGGATCACGCAGAACTATACTTGGCAGTGGTCTTACCACTCAGCTATCCCAGTAGCATTCGGTCTTCTAATCGTTTCAGCCATAGTCCTGAAGGATACATCTGTAAGGATCAAGGAGAAGGTTGATTTTGCAGGAGTCGCCTCTCTCGGGGTGGGCGTTGTGGCACTGATACTTGGCCTTTCCGAGGGTGAATACTGGGGGTGGGAATCCCTTAGGATACTGGGGCTTTTTGCACTATCCGTGGTTGCCCTGGTTTTGTTTGTCTTCGTAGAGATGCACAGTGAGTCTCCTTTCATAAGCATGAAACTGCTGAGGATTAGAAATGTATTTCTCTCGAATTTCACCGGTCTTTTTGCCATGGCCGGAATGTTCTTCCTTTTCTATAGTGTTCCAACGCTTCTTGAAGACCCTGCTCCTGCGGGGTTCGGGCTTTCCATCGTTAATGCCGGCCTTATCATGCTGCCGGCTGCGATTGCATCCATGGCATTTGCCCCTCTTTCGGCAAAGGTTACCAAGACCAGGGGACCAAAGATTACAATATTGATAGGGACAATAGTTCTCTTTCTTTCATACGTGGGGCTATACCTGTATCGTTCATCCCCGCTTGCAATCGCAGAGGATGCAACA
>JAJYRT010000118.1 GCA_021793945.1 Thermoplasmata archaeon | reverse complement strand
AATCCGCCGGGTGATGGGGAATACCGGGTTTTCAACCAGTTCGACATGGCGTATTCCGTGAACCACCTTGCGGAAAGAGTGAAGGAGATTTACGAACGTGAATTCGGGAAAAGCGCCGAAATAAGGCACATAGATAACCCTAGGGTGGAAAGGGAATCTCACTATTACAACCCCATCAACGAGAACCTCAAGAAACTTGGATACAGGAGCAAAAGGACGCTCGATGAGGAGATACTTCACATGCTCCAGGATCTCCAGAAGTTTGTGCAGAGAATAAGAAAGCTTTCCAGTACCATAATGCCCAGGACGTTCTGGAAAGCACCCTGACAGCATCATTCAGGAAGTGTTGCAGCGTTCAAGGCTTCTCCTGAGTATATTTATGTATTCAGTGGCTAGGCCCACGCTGATCCAGTCTTTTTTATCAACAAGCAGAGCCGTCGTCTCCTTTCCAGCTTCTATGGTTTCCTGTATTGCAGGCGTGAGCTCAACCTCTTCCGAATGCTGGTCCGCGAGGTAATCAAATATTTCAGGGACAAGTGCGTAGAAGGCGCAAATTGCATAGTTACTAGCTGGTGTAGATGGTTTTTCAACAACCCTTGTAACCCTTATGTCCTTACCGACAATCTTCACGGAGGCCACTCCGTATCTTTCGGGGTTCTCGACCTGCATCAATGTCAGGATGTTCATGTCGGGATTGCGTTCCATTTTCGTCCGGACGGATTTTATGTGCTCAGGTTCAAGAACAATGCCGTCACCCGCATTCAGGATGAAGCTCCCCTGTCCGATGTAGTCCTTTGCAAGCATGACGGCCCTTCCAAATCCTCTCCTCTCACCCTGGTAGATTATGGTAACATCAGGATACTCGCGTTCGATGTATTCCCTCGTGAATCTATCCTCCCAGTCAAGGACGAGGTATATCTCCTTTATCCCCTCCTTTACGAAGCCGTATATCACGCAGTCAAGCACGGGTCTCAGTACTATCCTCCCGTCTCTTACGGTGTAAATTGGCAGCATTTCCTTGCGCATCCTGCCGTCCAGGCCGGATCTCGATCCCTGGCCAGCTGCGGTTATAAGTGCTTTCATCTGCCTTTATTATCACGACAACCATAATAATAGTATTTTTGGTTTCCATCGAAATCAATATGAAGTGCGCAGCAGATTACTGTCCATGGCTGAGTTAATGCAGTCCTTTTTCACGCTTGATTCGTTCGACCTGAGAGGAAAGACGGTATTCCTGCGGCTAGACATCAATTCCCCAATGAACCCGATGAACGGGGAGATACTTGGGGGATCGAGATTCAAGTCCCATGTGGATACCATAAACAGCCTGATGGATTCAAGGGTGGTGATCGTAGCTCACCAGAGCAGGCCGGGAAAGGAGGACTTCACCAGCCTCGAAAAACATGCCGCCTATATGAAGCGCGTCCTGGGACGGGACGTGAAGTTCGTGGACGCGCTGTTCGGGAAAAGCGTCAATGAAGCCGTGAAATCGATGAAAGTGGGTGAAATCCTCATGCTCGAAAATACCAGGTTCTATTCGGAGGAAACGGAAATTCCAGCAACTGACATGGAAGCAATGGAGAGCAGCCACATTGTCAGGAACCTTGAGCCGCTGATGGATTACTACGTTATAGACGCCTTCCCTGCGATACACCGCGCCCAGACAACCCTTGTAGGCTTCAGGCGGGTTAAGCCAAATATTGCTGGGAGACTTATAGAAAAGGAGATAACAATGCTTGACCGTTTCAACGGTGGAAAGGAACATCCGAAACTGGCAATCCTTGCAGGATCGAAGATAGATGACTCCATCGCGGTGTCAAAGAATTTCCTTGACAGGGGAATAGTTGATGCAATACTGGTTGGTGGTGTGGTAGCAAATGCCTTTTTGTGGGCATCCGGGAAAAAGATAGGCAGGAAGAACACAGAATTCATAATCAAGAACAACAAGGACCACGAGTCGCTGCTGAAGGAGTGTTCCGAAATATTGCGGAAACACGGCGATAGGGTCATAATGCCAGTGGATTTCATTCTCAACCCCTCTGGGCGCAGAATCTCGGCAGAAGAGAAGGTTCCGGATGACGAACTGCTTGCGGATATTGGAGTAGATACAATAGTGCTGTTTACCCAGCACATCAGGGAAGCAAAGGCCATATTCATGAACGGGCCCATGGGAATGTATGAGATGCCTGCTTACTCCTCTGGAACCTTTGAGGTGCTCAATGCGATCTCAAGGAGCAGGGCGTTACGCATAGCCGGTGGGGGGCACACACTGAGCGCCATGGAAAAACTTGGCATGTTAAACAGGATCGATCATGCATCAACAGGCGGGGGTGCCCTGATAAGCTATTTATCCGGTGAGACAATGCCAGTCCTGCAAGCACTCAGTGAAAGCAGAGCGCTGTTCAATGGTAATTAATATGGCAGAAGAGAACCAGGTCAACATAGTTGACGAGATAAATTATACGAAGTCGCTGATAGATTCACTGGATACACAGCTTAACGGGCTTCTAAGGGGAATGGAGGAAATCCGGAGAGTGCAGACAATATTGAAGGACACTGAAATCTCGAACTCAAGAGACAGGAGAATTTCCATAGGCGCCGGGATATTTGCACTGGGAAACATTGATACAAAATCCAGGATGCTTGTGCCCATCGGGTCTGATGTTTATATTGAGGAAGAGCCGGAAAAGCTTTCTAACAGGCTGGACAGGAACATAACCGATCTGCAGAATTCAATAGGCACTCTCAACACGAGGCGGTCAGATCTCGTGAACCGTTATGAGGCACTGCTTTCGGTGGTTAACCAGGCAAGGGAAGAGGAACAGGGCAAGAGCTGAAATGTTTGAGGGGCTGAAAAAACTTTTCAGGCATGACATCCCGGACGATGATGAAGTTCTCAACGCAAAGAAGGGAGAGATAGAAGACGAAATACGTAACGTTCTTCTGGAATCGGACGTGTCATTTGAAGCCGTTGAGGCAATAGAGGATGACATCAGGAAGCGTGTGGACAGGATAAAGAAGATCAGCAAATCAACCCTGATGGGCATTGTGAGGGATTCAATCAGGGACGTTCTCATGGCAGGCAAGTTTGGCCTTGATATCCGAGGAGTAAACGAAAAGCCTTACGTCATCCTGTTCCTTGGAATCAATGGTACTGGAAAGACAACAACAATAGCAAAGGTGGCCAAATACCTCAAGGACGCAGGGAAGCGATCCGTGATTTCCGCATCCGACACCTTCAGGGCAGGAGCTATAGACCAGATAGCCATACTCGGGGATCGCGTCGGGGTGAAAGTAATCAGGCATGAACATGGAAGCGACCCATCAGCCGTTGCATTCGATGCCATTGAGCATGCCCGCGCAAGAGGACTGGATTATGTTCTTATAGACTCGGCAGGAAGAATGCAGACCAACAAGAATCTTGTCGACGAGATGAAAAAGATCAAGCGTGTATCAAAGCCAAATCTGACAGTCCTTGTGCTTGATTCAATGGTGGGGCAGGATGCCCTGAACCAGGCGGAGACGTTTCTTAAGGAGACAGGGTTCGATGCAATAATCCTTACAAAGCTTGACACGGACGCTAAGGGGGGCTCCCTGTTGAGCATTGTCATGTCCATGAAAAAGCCCGTTCTCTTTCTCTGCACGGGACAGGGTATGGACGATATCGTCAGGTTCGACCCGGAGTGGTACCTGCAAAAGATCTTCTCTTAATATTATATATCTTTCTGGAATGCACGGTGTTTTCAATGTCTGCCAACAAATCAGGTTATCATCCCTCAATAATTGCGATTGCCTTCGCTGACTTCATAAGGGGGTTCACCAGGTACCCGCTGTGGATACTGATTTCCATATACCTCCTGACTGTCAGGAGACTGGACTACATAGACATAGGGATCATATTTTTGCTGCAATCAGTCTTCACAGTGCCATTTTCCATATTTGGCGGACGGATATCGGACGTAAGCGGCAGGAGGGGCCTGGCTCTCCTGATGCCACTCCTGCTGTTATTCACATATCTGGCATTCTTCTTTGTTGTGTACAGGAACCTGTCCATAATCGCAATAACTGCCATGATGGTGGTAATAAGCATTCTCAGCAACGTTCAGTACAATGTAGGAAACTCAATCCTCACAGATCTGTCAAACGAGTCGCAGCGCCTGAATTCATTCAGCCTGGTCAGGGTACTGAGCAATGTTGGCATCGGAGTAGGACTAATTTTCTCTGGCCTTACGGCAATAATTAATCCTGCTTACTTCTTTCTAGCCCCGGTCTTTGGGAGCTTTGTAGAGATACTGATAATATACAGATACGTTCCGGAATCGCTTCCCTCATCACATGAAGAAGTTAAAAGATCGGAAGTACGCTTTTCCCCCGGGAAAGACAGGCTCCTAATTCTGGTCTCGCTTGTGCTCGCCTTTTCGGCGCTTTTCTCAAACATGTTCGAGAATCCCCTTCTCCCTCTGTACCTGACAAGCAGGTTCAGCTATCCAGAGTTCCAGATCACGGCGCTTTATGCCGTTAACACCCTGATAGTTATACTTTTTCAGTTCAGGGTCAATGCACTCGCAGTGAAGATTGGGGAAATCTATACATACGCACTGGGACTCGTAATCTATTCTGCTTCATATTTTGTCTTTGGTTTGACCGGGATATTCTATATATTGCTGGCAAACGCCGCAGTTTTGACGCTGGGAGAGAACATGACATCCCAGTTTTCCCAGGTGTTCATCTCCAGGATCGCCCCGCCCGACCGGAGAGGAGAGTATTTTGGATACAGTTCTGCGATCTTCAGCTTTATTTTTCCGTTCTCCCCATTCCTTGGCACGCTTATCCTCCAGTTCCTCCACCCGTATCCAGTTGTTATGTGGAGCATAATTTCCGCGGCATTGATAGTGATGGCATTGATATCGTTATCTCTCAGGAATCATATCCCATCCCCTGAAAGAAATTAACGGTGAACTCAATTTTCTGGTTCGGTGAATGAACACAAGCCTAAGCAGCTCACTAAACGCATTTCGAAGATTGCCACAAATTGAGGTGAAAATACTTGTGAGGATGCAATAATGTATCAAGGCATTGAACCATTTGAGTTCATGAAGATACTGACAAGAAACAGGTAGGCACAGATACGCATGGAAGTTATTCTTTCCACAAAGCCAAAGAAGATTGCCAAAGGGCGATTGATCAGTTCATTATCCATCTGCCAACGGGTCATTGTCAGAATGTTCGAACGCTTCCAGATTCCCGCTTTGAATCGCGTGAAGATGTTAGTAGTCAATTATATATAACATGAATTTGTAAATAAATGAAATGCTAAGACCTTTGATAGGGGAGCAAAAAAGCGTAAAGATCGCTGTTATTGCTAAAGAAGACCTTGAAAAACTGTGGGAAATAGACAATGATCCAGAAGGATCCCGTTACCTCAGGGATCCCGGTCAGGTATTCCTTCAGAACGATATGGAAAAGCTTCTTGAAAAACTCTCAAGTGATAAGGACACCATGAGAATATATACAATAATGTACGGCGAGACTTCCGAGGTCGTGGGCAGTATTGGACTTTACACCATAAACTGGAAGCTTGGTTATGCATATATTGGATATGGCATAAGCAAGACATACTGGAAAAGGGGGATAACCACAAGTGCTGTTGAAATATTAACCAAATATTGCTTTGAAACCCTTAACCTAAGGAAACTCATAAGCAGTGTACTGGAGCCGAATGCCGCTTCGACAGCGGTACTTGAAAAGAATGGATTTGTGGAAATAGGCAGATACTCAAAGCATTCTTACGTGCCTGGGAAAGGTTTTGTGGATGAAATATTGTATGAAAAATTTAACG
>JAJYRT010000117.1 GCA_021793945.1 Thermoplasmata archaeon | reverse complement strand
TATGTCTGCGTCCCTTGTAGTCATCATTGTGAGCAGTGTAAGAAAAGCCATTGCGGCGTATCCCGTAACTTTTCCAACCCCAACATAGAGAGAGAGTGCGGTAACCTGGAAATGCAAACTGCCCAGGTTAATGGCAAAAATGGGATTGTATCCAACCTGATTGAAAATCAGCCACCAGATCAACATAATAAACAGTGCAACCAGAAGCATTACAAGGTAACTTCTGACCAGATATTTTATCGTGCCGGACTCCACCAGGAATATGCAGGCAAACGCCAGGGCACTTAGGTTGTAATAAAGGTCCGGGACCGGCCTGTCCATGGAGAATACCACTCCAATTGATATCAACAGCAAGAAGGCAAATTTTACCAGCGGATTCAGCCTGACATAGAACGAGTTGGCTCTGGCGGTAAACAATATTGTCTTTACATATCGTTTTTCTTCACGGTTGTTAGTCATCTTACTTCTCCTCATGGCATGGGGGGTTTGGGGTGATCCTATGTTCAATGCCGGAATTTACCGAGATACGGAATCATATGGTGAACTCAGTCTCATATCAATCTGCATGGTTCCGATTTACGATACTCCTATTGCTAAGTGACATTAAAACTTCTCCTATTGCGAAGCATGCCATGGACAGAATTCAGGGAGACGATAATGAGTGTTCCTGGCTTATTTTCCAAAAATTAAAGGCGGGAAACCGTCAGGTTACCCAGCCGGTATTTACCAGACCGTATCTTTCCACAATAGGAGTTATAGTGGCTGCGAGGAACGGAGCTATAACCAGTACAATGGCATCCCCGAGTATCCAGAGTCCAGCTCCAAGCCAGTAAGCGTTAGCAGGAACGAAACCCAGCTCAACGAGGACCCAGACTCCCCAGAGCCCACCAATGATATTTGTAAGCCCCATAACCCAGAAGATAAACCAGAACGCAGCCTTCGCGTTTTTCAGTATGTCCCTGCCAAGTGGGTCAACATTGTGCTTGGCCAGATATCCCCTGTAAAGCAGAAATATCAGAAGTGCCGGGATGAAGTCTCCTATGCTGAAACCCAAAGCAGGAATAGGCGGCAGTCCAGTGAGCAACCCGGCTCCCACAACGCTACCCACCCACGCGCCCAGTATTCCCCATATGCCCCACCAGAGCGTGAAGATAACGAAAAATGGATACGCCCAGTAGAGGAACCCAATGCCTGGGCCAACAACCGGTGTGTATAGAGCACCGAGATATGACAGTAAAATAACAACTGCCATCTGTACGGCATACAGAGCATACTGAGTTGTCGATACCTTCCCAGACCCCCTCCATTTCAGTGTATATCTCGCGTAATTGCCGGCTTTATGGTTGCCAGCCACTTTTTCAGGTTGTTTTTCATCAGAATTCTGCACGAATTTCCACCATTGTTTGGATATTATCGGAGATTGGCTTAATACTTTCTGAAGTGTGCAGTGATAATGATGCGGTATATTCAAAACCTTAACTCCCCAATCTTTTAGGGAATATATTGGTTCCAAGCTGTTCATCCAGCTTTGCGGATGATGCTGGTATTTCTGACATAATGGATTTCTTCCCGTCCATTATCATGTATACTCTCGAGAATTTCAGCAGTGCTTCCTTCACCGATATCCTGTCAGCAAGGCCTGCGGCCCTGATCAGCACGAAGATTGTATAGTACAGATAGAGTGACTGGTCCTGGAACATGTATATCCTGTACCCATCATGATTGGAGTGACCGCACAATATGCCCTGGTCACGGTACATGAAGCTCGATGTCAGCTTCATGCTATAATCAATGAGTTTGGAATTCCTCCTGAGTGGCATGACGAATTTCATTTCAGACGACATGAGTTCCGCCATATCATACGAGGCGAATCCCCTGTCCAGCACAAGGATGCCATGGAAGCTGATCTCGTCGAGCACCTTCCTCGACGATTTCACATCCCTCACGGATCCGTCGGGCGGTTTGAGAAACACAGGCATGTACCGATCGAGAATCAAAGACCATGGCCATGTTGATCTGCGGTATGTATTCATGATCCGCATTGTGGCCCTTCTGTGCCATGTTTATATTCTCCGATCTTGAGAATATTGATGAGGGATCGAACACCAGCTTGCTGGAATCCTTCATCAGGGTGATGAAGAAATCGTACTGTCCTGCCATGTCCGAGCCAACCTCCTTAAGGAGCTCTGTCAGGTATTGGGTGAAAGATGTGCCTGCATCGTTGTTGACACATGGAGCTTCTCCCACCTCTCCTTCACGGACTTCAGAGGAACCGGAGCGAGAAGCCTCACCACCGACAGCGCATACAGGGATTCCCGTTTGTCTGGGAAGTGCTTCCTCGAAGCCGGGAGAAGATCACTGGACAGGGAGTATACAAGCTGTGAATTCCCGTATTCATATACTGATCTCACAGAGGGGTGTGCCTCGATCACCCCCCCCCTTCTCCGTGATCCCGCCTATGTATTACGACACTTTCCTTGGTCCATGCGTCTTCCTGTCATATCTCGATGTGGAGTGGTACAGGTAATAGTTTCCGTTCAGGATCTTGACCTCGAGCGGAATGCTGCGTTTTCTCCTCTCCTCCTTCAGGACCTTCGAAACCCACTCTTCCATACACCCTATGGGGATTAGATAGAGAAAAATATTTCCATCAAACAAATAAGGAATAACAGAAATTTCAGGAGAATTGAAGTCAATAATCCCTATAACTCTGCGGAGTTGAGGTTTTAAAATTTTACCGCGCGAAGAGCTCTTAGGGACGGGAACAGCAGGACTGAAATTAGCAATAAAATAAATCCGGGAACGATGATTAAGGTTCGTACGGATACAAAATTTGCCAAGTAACCAGCAGTAAGCTCAGATAATATTGAAGCTACAACGATCAAAGAAAAAAAGGTTGAATTGATTAACCCTAATTTATCACTCCCTGACACTGCCTGTATAATAGAGGATGTCGGGATTATTATCATTGAAAACGAGAAACCAATAAAAAATGCGAAAACTATAGCCAAAAATAGTACCGTGAATAGACCTAGAAGAATCATGAAAATCCCCAGAACCGATAAGCTGATAAGGACAATAATTCCGGAATCATCTCGTATGTTGATCTTGCCTATCATGAAGGATGCAAAGAGGCTCCCGGCCGTGATTGATGTGAGGATTGCACCATAGGCATAGGCTTCTCCCCCGGATATGTTTGAAGAGTATGCGACAAATAATGGTTCCAGAATGCCGCTGAATGCCAGACTGACTAAATTCGCAAATAATAATTCAATTATTAGCTTGTTTCCACGCATCCATTCTAAACCAATTTTAAACTGTTCAAAAAATTTTTTCGATGATTTGATATGAATGGTTGTGTCGTCGTCAAAATTAATTAGCCCTATTAACAGTCCCCCCAAAAAAAATGTGGCAGCATCGTAGATCATTGGCACCCCTGCCCCGTACAATGCAATTATTATGCCACCAAAACCAAAGCCACCGATTTGAGTTATGTTTGCTCCTATTGAAAATAAGCTATTTGTAGTTCCAAGATTCTCCTTCGATACAAATCTTGGGATCAGGACATCGACGACATTTGCGGGAATCTGCCCCAGCGTATTTAAAATGAAGACCCCTATTAAGATTGCCGGTATAAAAAACATCCCAAAAATGTACATTACTGCAAATAAGACGACAATTAATCCCTGAATATAGAGGGCTAAGGAGGTAAATCTGACTTTGTCATGTCTATCCAGAATATTTCCTGCGAATGGACCAAAAATAACATAAGGAATGAGATTAAAGGCCAACGCAATGGATACCAGAATCAGGGAGTGGCTAATTATGAATATTGTCCAATTCAGAGCTATAGTAAATATCACGTTGCCGGAAATTGAGATTCTGGAACCAAGCCATAGCAATCGTATATTTCTGTTTTTTAGAATCTCTAAAAATCCCATTTTATGCTCCTCGACCTGGATTCATTTTTTGTATTTATTCAAGTTGCCACAACTCAGGCATTCAGTCCAAGTTGGGATTTATTCGATAGTATTTTTTGTAATATCAAACAGATGTGTTAAATAGAGTTTACCGGCCGTATTGGAAGGATGACCCAATAAAAATAACATGCCCTCAAACGCAGCGAGATGTCCTGCCATATTGGAAACAGGGGGAATAATAGGTTCAACAACTTCATCAACCGCATATAGATACTCTTCTGTAATTATATTTCTTTTAAACCGCTTAGACTCACTATAATGTCGTAAAAACATATAACACGGCGTTTTAAATGGTATAAACGTGCTAATCCCGAATATGGGACCGTCGTAACCGGTGTTAATCCACGGTGTACCACTTAATAGAGCCGCTTCGTTGACTTTTAATGTTACGTTGATTGGACAGTTGATCCCATTGATAAAAATATCACATTTCTTCATTATTTTGATGATGTCTTCAGTAGGCTTCAGTTGAAGTTCCACTCCCTCGACTTCGACACTGCTAATAATTTTTTTGAGGTTCTTTACGGCACTCTTCACTTTACTTTTGCCCACGTCCTCTTCGTTATAGAGAATTTGTCTGGCTAAGTTGGAGAACTCCACTTTGTCAAAATCTACGCATATTATCTTACCTATAGATGCGAAACTGGCGGCAGCTGAGGTGTCTACACCACCCATCCCAGCTATCGCAACTGCTGAATTCTTTAGTCTATACATGTAATCTACTGCCTTTCTATTGTCATCAGATATCAGGGAAAAATTGCAGGTTTCTTGAATATCGATCAAGTTCATATGCGCTGAGTTTCTGTTCTTTCATATCGATTGGTTCTTCAATTAAACCGTTTCTATATAACTTTATCAAAGTATTTCTTACTGCATTTTTGTCTAACTTAGGAAAGAATTTAAGCATTTCGACCTCTATCTCAGACACCTTCCTAGTCCCGTCTGTCAATATCAGCAAACGCCATAACTTCTGATTGTTGTCTTTTATCTCTTTTCCAATGCCAAAGATACACTTCGAAAACCGTATTACGTTGTCCTGACTTCTTACAGGGTAATGAGCGGTCTTAACTTGCAAGTACGTGGACGATCCTATCATGAAATTACCTCTAAAAATAAGTGTACAAATTTAATTATAAGCCTTCACACTATTATCTGCTGGCCGGAGAATCAAAAGTTGTAAGATCTTCTTCCATCAACTTAATGTTGCACGGAATGTTTTCAACATTTTTCATTTTTACCTCCAATTAATAATCTAATTTCCAATGTTTCGACATTTGTAGTAGAGCTATGGCGATCATCGACCCTATAAAATACCTGGTTAAGTGGCTAATGTATTGGCTATTATACTGCGTGCACGAGCGATTTATCGCTATGTGGTAAATTACCACATGTACAAGAAAACTCACCTTTCGCCGCAAGGAAGCCCACTTCTTCAGGGGTAGGATGAATTGCGGCATTCTTATATGTGGTGCCAGTATTTTCCGGTGTAAACCCTCATGGCTTGCATGGGTTAAGTCTAGGGTTGCCTGAGGGATTCGGTGGTGACACCGAAGGTTGAATAGCATACGCCTCTGCCCGAATGGCGAGGGCCATTCCATCGTGCGACATGACTGGTAAGGGTTGCTCCCCGAAGTCAACTGGCCTATTGTAGCGGGTTCCAGAGACATGTGAACATTGCCCATGCCAACGCCCAGTTGCAAGCCAACGTGCTTTAGTCGTTGGTGGTTGACGTCTTCCTCGATCAAGTCATATTAATGGATTAGCAATATACAGCCGTGAAGGTTACATTCGTATACCTGAGGGAAGACGATCCCACTAAATCCACCATGAAGAAGCTTGAACGATTTGGCCTTGCCGAACGGATT
>JAJYRT010000116.1:3991-5922 GCA_021793945.1 Thermoplasmata archaeon | reverse complement strand
GATACACGCTTGTATGATTGAAAGATCATATTTTATGCTCAGACGTATGCACAAACAGAGTTAAAATGAACATTCCGAACTCTGAGATAGATTCCAAATCTGAACTTCCAAGACACCTTTCATTCAGGGATGTCTTCTTTCTTTCCTTTGGAGGCATGTCACCTTTACTGAGCCTGTTGACCTATGGGGCGGTAGCACTGACCTATGGAGGTCTTCTTTCACCGGTGATCATGATACTGGGGACCCTCCTTGTTCTCATAAACGGTCTCGTAGTTATGCAGTTGTCCAGGAGGTTTAAAACATCGGGGGGATACTACACTTATGCATTCCAGGTTCTCTCTGAGAGGGTTGGCTTCAGTACAGGTTGGGTATACCTTTTTTACTCAATGCTTTTCGGCCTTGCTTACGTGATTGGTTCCGTCTTCGTGGTGACCACTGTATTCGGCTTTCCCGTTTTACCGACACTCTTGCTTATAGTATTGCCTGCTTCACTTTTCCTCGTGTTGGGGATAAAGCCATCAGCAAAATATGCAATCTATACCGGAATTGCTGAGATAGGTATTATCCTGGTCATTGTGGCTATTTCATTTTCCCTGACCGGTGGTGCATTTTATGTGCCAAACCCTGTATCAACCCACATTTCGAGTGGCGCACTGGCTCTTGGCATTCTCTTTGCCATG
Source organism: Thermoplasmata archaeon (assembly GCA_021793945.1). The sequence goes on along the minus strand of JAJYRT010000116.1, from coordinate 5,242 downwards.
GGTATACCAACAGGATATGGTGCCATAGCCCCAATATCAGGTGAAGTGAAGAACGCGGAGAAAGTCGTGGGAAGATCGGCGATTTCAGTTATCCTCACAGGTGGCTTGCTTGCAGCCATATTCATCTACGCAATCGCAAATCTGCTGTTCATAGAAGGCATCCATGTTTCTCTCGGTGGATCCGGTCTGCCCATATTGTCCATACTGTCGGGACACTTCTCCTTTTATGGCAGGTACATAATTTATGCAGTTTCCATAGCAGCAATTAATGACGGGATCCTCGCTATACTGTCATTTGGCTCAGCAGCTTCAAGAACAATCTTCAGAATGGGTTATGACAGGAATTTTCCACATTTTTTCGCGAAAAAGGTGAGGGAACAGCCAATAAATGCAAACCTGGCAGTTTCTGCTGCCATCATAGTGATCCCAACGATTATGCTTTCATTTCTTCCTGCCTATGATTCATTTATCATCCTGGGAACTATCGCCTCACTTGGTGGACTTTTCATTCACATAATGGCCGGGGCTTCGCTAATGAGGGTGGGCATACGCAGGGGAAGGAGGCTCATAATGAGGGATTCAAAGGGCTTACTGCAATTCGTGGTGGATTACAAGGAGGCACTCCTGGCCGGAGCCGCGGCGGTAATCACATCGGTGGAACTTGTATACTCGGCATATTCAACTCTGATCATATATTCGACACTCTTCCTGATCTGGATCGTTGCAGGTTACATAATCATGGATATCAGGGATATTGTAATGAGGACGCCCTATAGTGCCAGGCTTACAAAGGGAGAAATCTCTGTTGCAGAAGGATTCAAGGATCTCACCAGCCTGAAGGTCAGGAATGCCCTCCCTGACGTCGTAATAGGAATCGATGATCCGGTCAAAACTGCAATAGAAAAGTGTGTTTCAATGGATTCTCCTGGAGCCGTAATAATCGATCACAACTCGGTGCCGATCGGTACGCTCATTCTTAGGGACGTATTTATGCTCACCGAGAGGGAGATAGACAGGATGAAGGTCAAGGATCTATGGCTGGAACGACCAGTAACAATTGGGAAAAACAGTGATGTAATGGACATCATAAGAGTATTCAAGGAGAGCAGGATCCCAATACTGTCCATTGTAGACGATCAGGGGAAATTCTCAGGCACCGTCCGGGAAAGAGAAGTCATCATGTCACTGGGAGGACTTGGGCAGAAGCAGGATCAGGGAGACCCTGATCTTCCCTCTCAATAACCGGTTTTA
>JAJYRT010000116.1:0-3891 GCA_021793945.1 Thermoplasmata archaeon | reverse complement strand
CTCATTCGAGGGCTTAATAAATATCAGTGAACTCCAGACCTATAACGCAAGCCTGACTTCTTCGTATTATGGCTATCGTTACGGAATGTCATTCCAGCTGAACACTGTACTCTCTTTCATCCTATCCGGCAAGACATATGTTTACTGGACCCAGGATGTTGCGTTCCTGAATACGTCAAACCGCACCATGTACATCATCGATAATGTTTGGAACCTCACTGCTCCCAAATCCAAAATCAATGATTACACAATCAGCGGGAACGGCCAGGTCAATACCACTACAGGATTTTACTATGACATAGGAGGAGTGCCTTCAGGAAGCAAGCCAGGAGAAAATTATCCCTTTGCGCTTGGGTTGAGAATAAACTCCACGCTCTCCTCCGGCATACCAACCGTGGAATTCCAGTACAACGCGGGATCGGGATGGACCACATTCGACTCCCCTGCGTTTATCTTCGCTAAAGGAGCCTCTGCCCCGTCGTTTGTGGTCAACGGCAATTCATATACGCCCTTCGGCAATTATTATGACTCCGAGCTGATCCTCGGCGGACCAGCTGGTAGTTCCCAGACACATGCTAACAGTTCCAGTGTCGGGCTGTCGCTGCTATACTGGAACGGGCACAACTACCAGGCTGTCCAGAACGCCTTCAATCATGGAAGCGACACTGCCGAGGGCATAGGAAACGTAATTGTTGCGGAAGGAACCGGCTCTGGAAACAGCACACCCCTTGCAAAGGTATCAACAGGCAGTGGGCGCCTCGGAATGCTCTACAATCGATCAGGCATAGCCATCCTGAACGTTTCGGTACCACTGGCATCCTCAGGTACCCTCTACGTGAACGGTACAGCTTATCCTTTCACCGGCTCTGAAGTGAACGTAACGCTGATGCCCGGATCCTACCCTGTCTCGGTAAGCACATCCTCAAAGCAGTACAATCTTGGCGATCTCACGCTGACCGCTGGAGGGTACAGGGCGATCTCAACCCAGAACATTTATTCCTCGACGTTCACGGAGACCGGTCTCCCATCCGGTACCCACTGGTACGTGAACGTTTCAGGAGTGGGCAGCTACTCATCCGTTTCCAGCACCATCTCCGTCGCTCTGCCCAATGGAAGCTATTCCTACACAGTTGCCACTTTGAACAAGGACTACTACAACCACACCACAGGTGTGCTCATCGTGAATGGTGCAGGCCAGTCCATAAACGTCACCTTCAGTCCTTACCTTTACAGCGTTTTATTCAAGGAATCGGGTCTTCCCGCCTTTACAAAGTGGGCTGTTTTCTATGACAACTCTACAGTAAACAGTTCAACAGGGAGCCAGATCGGCTTCAAGTCCATCAACGGCACTCACAGCTTCTGGATACAGATCGTCTTGGGCTACGCTTCCAACGTCACCTCAGGAATCATAGCGGTAAACGGTGTCGGCGTAACCAGGGATGTGACATTTACCACAGCAAGGGATTACAACATTTCATTCACGGAGACCGGGCTGAAAAGCGGATCATTGTGGTACCTCAATCTTACCAATGGACAATCCGAGAACAGCACTTCCCCAACAATAATATACCAAATGCCCAACGGCACCTTTGGGTATTACAATTCGGCTGGAGTGAAGTATTCAACAGTGAAAGGGCAGGTCACGGTTAATGGCAGTGACATGAATATTTCCCTGAAATTCATAGAGCTCGGGCTGCTGAGCCTGGTCATTTCCCAGAAGGGAACCAATCTGTACCTCAATGGAAGCTACCAGGGCACGATAGGCAACACATTCTCGAAGTACATTCTTCCGGGAAGATATATTCTATCAGATTCCCTGAATGGGTACCAGACGTTTGCAGATTACTTTGTCATAGTTTCCGGCAAAAATACGTCCATATCGATCAACCTGACGCCCATGGCATTTTACGGCTTCCTGGAAGGTTCCCTTACACCAGGGAATGCCACAGTCACTGCCAATGGCTTCCTGATCCCGGCATTCAACGGATCCTTTGACGCTTCCCTGCCTCCCGGCACCTATTATGTCACGGTTTCAGCAAATGGCTACCATGCCGTTGAGTTCCAGGTCACCATACTGCTCCTGAATGTTTCCTGGCATAACGTTTCCCTCGCTCCTTCCAAATCAATTCTTCTTTCGGGCTATGTAAAACCATACCGGGCATCAGTCGTTGCCCAGAATTTCACTGCCTATGTCAACTCAAGCGGATACTACTTCATATGGCTGCAGCCTGGGAATTATACGGTATCCGTCTACGCTTACGGGTATTTTCCGGTATCTGACCCAATCAACATTTCCTCAAGCAGGGAAGTGAATTTCACTCTCCATGCGGAACCTGCTGCGACTTCTACAGACAGCATCCATGGCATTTCGGCCGTGGGATTCAGCATAAAAGTGGGAAACCTGAGCAGCTCTGGCGGCATTATCAGCGTAACCTATTACACCACAACCACCAATGGATCGCTCGTCATTACGGCTTCATTCTCATCGCTTGGCGGTGTTAACATATCAGAACTGCTACACAGCAGGGTATACGTTGGGAACCAGCCATACTCCAATTTCTCCGTAGTTATCTCATCTAACCATACCGTGATCCTGTATGTGTATGGGCTTCACGGAGATCCAACAGTTTCCTGGCTTTACTCTCCAGATGCCAGCCTCCACGTGTTCGATTCCCTCCTGGGCTATGTAGTGCTTGCGATCCTGATCGCAGCAGTCGCCGGAATATACGTCGCATTAAGGCGGAGGAAATAATCTCGGCAGGATCAGTTGCATACGATTGTTCGCCTTATCCTCTCAAAAAGGGAGTAGGAGAATATCATCATTGAAAAGGCACTGATTCCATGCTTCCTTGACCAATCAATCTCCTTGACCAGGTATGTCAGGTGCTTGCTCGTGTCGCTCTGCGGGGTGTATGATTCTCCGTTCATGTAGCTCAGTATATTGTTGACTATCCTCTTTCCGCTGGCGCTGTCGATATAACCCATCCTGCTCCCAGACTCAACCATCCGGATTCCTGATTGGTATGTGGCCGAGACCATGTCGCTCTTGCTCATCCACTCAGTCTCGTAATTCAGGAAATCCTCCCAGGACCTTCCCCTGTCAAGGAGGTTGTAGTAATCCATAATACCATGGGCATATATCCTGAATCCGTATTTTTCGGGCATCTCATAAAATAGCGAACCGGGATCAAGGAACGGTGTGAGTGGTGATATGAAACCATAAACAGGCATTTTCTCAGACGAATATTTCTTCATCACAGAATCAAGGTAATCTGCATCTCTCCTGACGCTCTCCTTTGTCTGCAGGGGGAGGCCAATGGAAAAATACACGTCAAACTTCCTCGATCCATAATCCGCAGCATACTGTATTGACTTTTCAAGCTCCTGGTTCGTGTAGTACCTCCCCGTCTCCCTCCTTATGTCCAGGTCTGAGGAATCCGGGGATATTTCGCATGCGAAATCAGGAACAACCCTGGAAAAGTTCCTGAAATACTCCTCTGATGGAGGGACAAAATATTCGGTCAGCAGCGGGAGGTCTATACCTCTATTTCTTATGGCCTGGAGCAGCGCAGTATAATATTTCTCCCCAGTGGCATTTATGTCTCCTGCGAGGAAGACGGGAGAATTTATTGTTTCCTGCACCCCTTCAAGCTCAAGGGCAATCGTTTCCGGATCCCTTTTAACAGGCGAGATGCCATAATAATTATTCCTGTATGAGAAGTTAGAACCGCCACAAAAGCCGCAGTTGAACTGACAGCCGCGCTGTATGATCGTCATGCCCACGGGATTCGTGATCCATGAGTAATAGGGGAGGTGCCCCTTTATGTCGTGGTATTTTATTGAATTCCTCACAAGCGTCCTGTAGTCTATGAATACCCTGGACACGGCTTC
>JAJYRT010000115.1 GCA_021793945.1 Thermoplasmata archaeon | reverse complement strand
TAATGAATATTAATGAGATGAGTAAAACTAGCTGCCAGGGTGAACCACGGAAGCGATATAAGTTGGGAAAAGATCCTATATTCTACAACTTTACTTCAACGACACATTTCTTCGCGCCGTCTGTGAACTTTTCCACAATAGTGAATTTCTCGTCTATTGACCTGTTAATCAACTGGTTTTCCAGTGTTCCGCAGATGATCTTTGTATTATTTTTTGCAATATCATAAAATATGCAGTTGTGCCTTACTATTCGCACCGTGTCATTCGACACTTCAAGCCTTGCATAGTACCCGAGCCTGTTCAGGGCAGACACAAATTCTGATAGTTCCCTTATTTTCTGTTCCCTGTTTGCGCTGGGTTGATCGCTTGCCTTCATCCCCATATCCTTGAGCATCCGGTCCGCTATTCTTCCAAGGATCATGTTCATTCTATCAGTACCAACCTCTTTCTCGAATTCAGAGAAAAGATAAGTGGCGAGAGTGATATATTTCTTGGGGAAGAGTGACATCCCTTTCTCTGTCAATTCAAAGAATTTCCTCGGCCTGCCTGATTTTCCGCCTCGGAAAAAGGATTTCACGTAGCCCTTCATCTCCAGTGAATCCATATGCTCCTTGACTGCATTCTTGTTTATACTGAGTATCTCCGCAAGCTCATCCATGCTCTTTTCGTTGATGCTGAGCTCGTTTATTATCCGGCCTCTAACAGTACCAAGGATTGCTGATATGTCATCTGATGAATCATTACTCTCGATTAACTGATTTTCCATGTTACAAATATACAATACATGAGGGTATAAATAATTTAGTCAATTTACACATAAGAAAGTGTTTAAATACGTCAAAACAATCATTACAAAGGTGCGCAGATAAAATGACTGAACTGATAATATCAAATCTTGCCGCTTCAGTGGAAGACAAGAAGATACTGAAAGATGTATCGATCACCGTACGCGGAGGGGAGATACATGCTCTTATGGGTCCCAATGGTGCAGGTAAAAGCACACTTGGTAATGTCCTGATAGGCCATCCCAATTATGTCATAAACGGTGGTTCCATCCTTCTTGATGGAGTGGACATAACACACAAGACTCCTGAAGAAAGGGCAAGAGCCGGGCTTTTCCTCGCGTTTCAGAGCCCAGTCTCTATTCCCGGCGTTAAGCTTTCCTCTTTTCTCAGGAGCGCATACAACCAGCTTCATCCAAATGAGAAACTCACCATATCACAGTTTTACGACAAACTGAAGACCCACATGAAAAACGTCGGCCTGGACGAATCATTCATATCCCGATCTGTAAACGATGGATTCTCTGGTGGCGAAAGAAAGAGGATAGAGATACTCCAGATGGTCATGCTCAGGCCAAAGATAGTTATTCTGGACGAGATCGACTCTGGGCTTGACGTTGATGCGCTCAAGCTTGTTGCCAGCGAAATAAAGGATTATTACAGCGAGCATGTGGGATTTCTTATCATAACACATTACCAGAGAATACTGAAGAGCATAGACCCCCAGTTTGTCCATGTGCTGATGGACGGGGTAGTTGTGAAGAATGGGGACAGGAATCTCGCACTCAGGATAGAGGACGATGGATACGATTGGATAAGGGCGTGAAGGTGTAAAAAATGGAAACAGAATACAGGAATGATGATGAACTCGAAAAGCTGCTGAGCGATCTGAAAAATGTGAAGAGGGAAGACTTTGAATTTCATGATCCGGAAGCTTCAGATTATACGACGGGTAGAGGACTTAATAAGCAGGTAGTCGAGGAGATATCCGAAATAAAGAAGGAACCGGAATGGATGAAGAGACTGAGGCTCCGTGCCCTGGAGATATTCAACTCAAAACCAATGCCAACGTGGGGACCAGACCTCTCCGGAATTGATTGGGAGAACATAAGCTACTACAACCGGCCGGGAGAAACCAAGACAAACAACTGGGACGAAGTGCCCGATCAGATAAAGGACACTTTCTCCAAACTGGGCATCCCTGAGATGGAGCAGAAGTACCTTGCCGGATCTGTCGCCCAATATGACAGCGAGGGTGTATACCACAATCTCAAGAAGGTATGGGAAGACAAGGGAGTCGTATTCATGGATCTTGATTCCGCAGTCAGGAACTATCCTGACCTTGTGAAGGACTATTTCTGCAGGGCTGTTCCTTTCACTGACAATAAATTCGCTGCCCTTAACGGTGCAGTATGGAGCGGAGGTTCTTTCCTGTACGTTCCCAAGGGTGTTCAGATAGACATGCCACTCCAGACCTACTTCAGGATGAACGGAGAATCCACCGGGCAGTTCGAGCATACAATGGTGATTGCCGACGAGGGATCAAAGGTTCATTACATCGAGGGATGCACTGCTCCAAGATATGATAAGAACTCTCTGCACAGTGCAATAGTCGAGATATATGTCAAGAAGAACGCCAGGGCCAGATACACAAGCGTACAGAACTGGTCAAAGAGCGTATACAATATGCCGACAAAGCGTGCATGGGTAGACGAAAACGCACAGATGGAATGGGTTGGTGGATCACTGGGATCAAAGGTAACAATGCTGTACCCTTCATCATATCTCAGAGGAGCATATGCGTCGGCTTCCAACCTTAACGTCGCGCTTGCCGGGGCTGGTACCTATAAGGACACCGGAGCCAAAGCACTACACTTTGCGCCTCATACAACCTCCAAGATCATAGCAAAAAGCATCAGCGTTGAGGATGGCAAGGCCATATACCGTGGCTTGCTGAGAATAAACAAGGGAGCCGAGTATGCGAAGAGCCATGTGCAGTGCGATGCCCTGCTGATTAACGACGAGTCTTCATCGTACACATACCCGCACGACGAAATATATGATCCAACGGCAACATTTGCTCACGAAGCAACTGTCGGAAGGATAGGCACAGAAGAGCTTACATACCTGCGATCCAGGGGACTGAGCGAGGAAGACGCAAGCTCAATGATAGTGCTGGGATTCCTTGACGATGTGATGAGGGAAATACCAATGGAATTTGCGGTTGAAATGAACAGGCTCATCAAACTTGAAATGGGGAAACTAGGCGCGGTTGGATGATCTATGATGGAGAACTACCCAGAACTAATGAAAACCAGGTTCCGCGGTTCGGATTATGATATCAGGAAAGCATCTTTCCTGTCATTCATTAAATCCCCCATAAGAACATACAAGGAGAGCCCCACTGTCAAGGATTACGTGGAGGTTACAGAGGAAGAGCTTGAGCGGATGTCCTTTGGCGAGAACCTGGAATACAAAGGAGATGACAAGGCTCAGGACGTTTTTGACATCGCCACGCAAAATGGTACGGTTACCCGCATCCCGAAGGATGGTCATGGAATAGCTGTGATGGATATTGAGGATGCAGTGAGAAAACCAGAATCCGGCCTTAAGCTGGAGTTCCTGACAGAGAAGGGTGATGACAGGATCGAGCATCTCATAAACTCGACATGGCAGAAAGGGATATTCATCAACGTTCCCAATGGATTCAAGGGTGAAATAAAGATACACAACGTTTCGTCTGCTGGATCATCATATGCTTATAAAGCGGTGATAATGTGCGGCGAGGACTCAAACGTGCGGATAACGGATATTTATGGAAGCACGGGGATCGGCAGTGGAGTCCAGGGGAAGAATGTGTACATATTCCTTGGCATGCGATCCAAAGTGCAATACGATTATCTTCAGGACAAGAACAATGAGATAACGGATCTAACATTTGTTAAGTCATTCCTTGCTGAATATTCCGAATTTTCAATTTACCACGTCAACCATGGCGCCGGAAAGGTTGTATTCTCCAATGAATCCATACAGAGGGGAGACAGCTCAGATTTCCGGACTTATGGAATAAATTTCAGCGGCGGGGACCAGAAAATGGATATACGTGACAGCAGTTTCCAGCTGGGAATTGCGACAAGCGCAGACATACACGTGAAGGGTGTCGTCCTGGGACGGAGTTCTACTATGCACAGGGGAAACATAGACATAGAGGAAAAAAGCATCAAGTCCACTGGCTACTACGATTCTAAGATCCTTCTTATGTCCAGGGACGGCTTTGCAAATACAAAACCAGCCCTGCTCATCAAGAACAACAACACGAGGTCAAAGCATGCATCGGCAATAAGCAGCGTGGATGACGATCAGATATTCTACATGCAGTCCCGTGGCATACCGAAGAACCTTGCCAAGAACCTGATAACGGGCGGCTTTGTCGGATCAACAGTGGAGAAATCCGGTGACAGCATCCTTATGGAACGCGTGGAAAAATATTCAGAAGGCATTGCCCTTTATGATTAACGCACAGGCAATAAAGAAGGACTTCCCGATTTTCAGCAGAGAGATAGACGGAAAGCCCATAATTTACCTGGACAACGCGGCTACTACCCAGAAACCGAGGCAGGTTGTCGAGGCTATTGTCGACTACTATTATAATTTCAACAGCAACATACATAGGGGAATATACAGGCTCAGCGAAGAGGCCACCGACCTTTATGAGAAATCGAGGGAGAACGTTCAGGGATTTATCGGTGCGGGTAAAGATGGGACAGTGGTCTTCGTCAGGAACGCGACAGAAGCCCTTAACCTTGTTGCGGCCGAGTACTCACGGAACCTGCAACCAGGAGACGAGGTGATACTGAGCACCATGGAACACCACTCCAATCTGGTGCCGTGGCAGTTCCTGCAGGAAAAGGGAGTGGTGCTGAAATTCGTCGATCTGACACCGGACTGGGAACTCAACCTGGAGCAGATGAAAGCTTTGCTCACGCCAAGGACAAAGGTCGTATCCATCACGCATGTCTCCAACGTTCTTGGGACCATCAATCCAGTAAAGGAGATAGGGAAGATGGCTCATGAGAATTCTGCCAAGTTTGTTCTTGATGGCGCACAGAGTGTTCCGCATATGCCAGTTGATGCATCCAGCATAGGATGTGATTTCATGGCTTTTTCAGGGCACAAGATGCTGGGGCCCAGCGGTATCGGGGGACTTTATGCGAAGAAGGATGATCTGGATAAAATGCATCCTTATATGGGCGGCGGAGAGATGATCAAGCAGGTATGGAAGGATCATGCGACCTGGAATGAGGTACCACAGAAATTCGAGGCAGGCACTCCAAATATAGAAGGGGGTATAGGTCTTTCGGCCGCAGTGGACTACCTTAGGAATCTTGGCATGGAAAATGTCAGGTCACATGAAAGAGATCTGATAGGGTATGCACTGGAACTGGAGGAAGACCGTAAAATCCCCGGACTGAGATCCTACGGGCCGCGGAACCTGGATGTAAGAGGCGGCGTTTACACATTCAACATCGGCGACATCCCGACCTTCGACCTTGAGATGGAGATGATGTCCAGAGGCATCAGGATAACCGGTAATGGAATACACCCGCACGACGTTGCCCAGTCGCTTGACAGAGACAACATAGCGGTGAGGTCAGGTCATCACTGTGCAATGCCACTGATGAATGAACTGGGCGTTGCGGCCACTTCGCGCGCCTCTTTCTATATTTATAATGCAAGAGAAGATGTGGAAAAACTTTTCGACGGAATACGGATGACGGAAAGGACGTATGCAAAATGACTGATGACGACTTGCAGATTCAGCTTATTCTCGATCATTACAAGGAACCGCGGAACTACGGGAAGATCCAGAACGAAACAACATCTATAACCGAAGCAAATCCCGTGTGTGGAGATACTCTCCATTTCTCCCTGCTCATCGAGTCTGGGAAGCTTGTCGACATAAGGTTCGTGGGTCAGGGATGCTCCATAAGCCAGGCATCGGCATCCATGCTGACAGAATACGTAAAGGGGAAATCAGTTTCAGACATCAAGACGCTTAAACCTGAGACCGTTCTTGGAATGATCGGCATAGAACTCGGCCCGGCGAGGGAAAAGTGCGCGTTATTATCCTATAACGCCCTAATGAAGGCCCTTGTACCGTATAATTA
>JAJYRT010000114.1 GCA_021793945.1 Thermoplasmata archaeon | reverse complement strand
TTGCATCTCCTTTGAATATCTTAATTGTAGATGATTCAACAAGGCCAAAACTGCTGCCCGACCTCGACACCATGGCAATCTTTGATCCGAAATTAATCAGGAGCCTCGCTACTGCGTTGCCCTGCCCTGGCCCTACACCAATGACAACTGCAACCTTTCCAGCAAGTGACTCACGTATCACGTCCATAGTTTGGTATAATATGTTTTGTCATATAAACTCTTGTCGTATTCGGCTGCATAATCCGGCAAGAAATTTATAATACCTGTGCATTGGCATTTTATGATACCCCTTGCGTCTGCGTATAACGGCATATCCACATCTGGAGGCGCAGACACTTCACTGTTCCTAATCGTGATCATAGCTATTATTGTGGTAAGGAGGGTTTATCGTGGGATCAACGGAAGGCGATTCAGTACATGGCGAATTTTCACAATACCGATAGTTTATACCCTGCTCCTGTTAACTTCATTCATCTCGCTGCCTGTCAACTATCTATATGAGGCTTCGTTGTTGCTTCTAATCCTGCCGGGAATAGTTGTTGGAATGAGATTCGGCAATGCGGCAGTGTTTTTCGAGCAGGATAGCCAGACCTTCTACAAACGTTCACAGTTCATACTGGTCTTCTGGCTAATTTCACTTTTCGTAAGGGAAACCCTTGCCCTTTTATTTCCCTCGGTAACTCTTGTAATAGAATTGGTCGACGGGCTTCTCTCATTGACGACAGGACTGATAATTGGAGAAAGTATCAGGCTGTATTATGCATACAACGATTATGCGAAACTGAAGGAAAGCAAGGTCGAACAGACGGGGTTAACCTAGGCAGGGCTCAGGCCTTCCCTCTCCCAACCATTGACAGATATTTCTCCTCTAAGCCAGAGGATTCCTCAATGTCCCTGATCTTCGCTCCTCTGCTCATCAGGTCCCGGATTATAATGTAATTTGGCACTTCCTTCCCTACCCTGAAAATAGCAGTTTTCCCTCCGTCCTCGATAACGGGTTCATTAGCAATGCTGTTCAGCCCATCTTCGGGCACTTCATAGAAGCGAACTCTAAGACTCTTATCAACGCTGTCAGTTTCAGAATCGTATACAATTGACCCCTCATCCATTATTATTACTCGATCGCATAGTTCCTTGACCTCAGAAATGAGGTGAGTGCTCAGGATAATTATGCTGTTTCTCTGTTCCCTTATCCTGTTCAGTGCATTCCTGATGTCCGACATGCCCTTTGGATCAAGTCCGAACGTGGGTTCGTCAAGAACGATCACGTCAGGGTCATTTATCAGGGCAACTGCTAATGCCAACCTTTGCTTCATCCCTCTTGAATATGTGCCGGTCTTCCTGTTAATGAAGCCATTTACCTCTGTCAGCTCGCTAACCCTGTCTATTTCCGACATGCAGTATTCCTTTGTGCCACCTTTGATGCGGCATACGAACATCATTGTCTCATAGGCGGTCAGGTATGTATAGAACTCCGGTTGTTCAATGATGCTGCCAACTGTTCTGAGGGCAACCGATGGATCATTGGAGACATTGGTTCCATTGACGAGGATTTCACCGGTTGAGGGTTTGATTATATTCGTGATAAGCTTCATCAATGTTGTTTTTCCTGCGCCATTCGGTCCCAGGATTCCTATGCATCCGTTTGTATCCAGGGAAAGGCTGACATTTTTCAGTGCAGTTATATTACCGTAGTTCTTCGAGACACCCTTTACGTCTACAGAGGCCATTATTTCACTTCCTTCCTGTCAAACAGAATCAAGGCCCCTGCTATGGAGATCACCGTATAAATGACCATGACAATGGCGGCAATTCCAATTGGTCCACTGCCCGCACCATTCAGGGATATTGAGGTGCTTCCCGGGACTGTTGTGTTTATGTCTATGAATACCCTCTCAATTATGGAAGCTGCTTCACTCAGAAGGAAAAAGGCGTTATAATTGTAGAGAAAGTCGAGTATTATGTAAAGCGCATTGAATATGAGATAATAGAGCAGGAAAACGGTGATGTAAGCATACATGTTCTTGTTGAATATGGAGCTGACGAGAAAGGTGAAGGCCGTGATTGAGATTATGAAGAGGAGAAGCAACAGGTACGAGTAGAGAAAAACTATGCCGGGAAATGATCCAAAGAGGATCACGTAGCTTATGATTTCAAATATGGTGTATATGCTCACAATAATGTAGGATACGGCCACAGCAGCAGTCAGCTTGCCAAACAGTAGCGTTGACCGCCTGATAGGCAAAGGAAATATGTGGTACGCAGTCTTGTTTTCAATCTCGCTCGAAATTGCCGGGGAGCCAAAAAAAACTGCCGAAAAAACAGGGAGATATGAAAGAACAAAAGCCCAGAGATAAAGGACAGCGCTTTCCTTGAGGGAGGAACTAAGGGAATTGAACGAGGCTCCCCCAAAAGTTACGTGCAGGTTTCCAATGTATTTCAATGAAAAGTAAGTCATAAGACCAGAGATCAGAAGCGAGATCACAAGCATGAGGTAAAAGCTTCTCGACCTGTAATAATTCCTGAAATATTGCGAAACAACAATACCGAATTTACCTGCCTCCTGAACCATACCCTACCACATCTGCACGTTTTAAGAGTCGATACTCAATGTGGGATTGCCGTATCCCTAATAATCATAACTGTACTGGTTAGCTGATATGGTGGTGACACGGGAGGAGGCAGATCACCATCAAATTTCCCTGATAATATTCATCGTAACTGTTCTGCAGTCATTTATGGTTGCTGTCCTTTCGGAACTGAGCAATGGACATTTGTTCAGAACAATTCATACTTGTTTACTACGTCTCTCCATTCCTCTGGCTTAATGCTGAACTCTCTGCATATCTCAGGTACCTCTATCCCCTGCTTCAAAAGTTTCCTGATCCTTCTGACATCCCTTCTTTTAAGTTCTGCCATGGCAGTTCATCCTCTGGCGTATCAATGCTAAACAATATCTAACCTTTTCCATGGATGCCGGATTGTGGATGGATAAATTCAGTCAACCAGGTTGGAAAACTTTCCGGCATTGGACAGATTTATCTTCCAGTCAGGGAATGCACTCAATGTTTCGGAAACGACGGAGAGAAATTTTTGCAGTTCTATCTCCGGTACCACAAAATCCATGGAGACCTTTTTTCCATCGTATCCCTGAATTTTTGAGAATGTTGGGATAAACGACTCGGCGGTTTTCTTCCTTACAAATTCAAGAATATCATCCTTCGCTGGACCCTCATAAAGGTTATCACCGAAGGAAACCTCATTCAGGGTTAAGTTCAAGCCAGACTTTGGAGTGTCAACCGTGTATAGCCCTCTGACCAGATCATCAGCCGTGAACTTGATCTCCCTTATCCATTTTCCTGAAACTGGCTGGGCCTCTTCCGATTTCTTTGTTTCGGGTGGTTCGCCTTCAAGAGAAAAATAGAATAGTGGGATCTTCTGGTCTATTTTCCTGAGCACAGAGATCAACCCGCCGCTTTTTCCGAGGTATTCAAGTGATAGCTTGCCGGTTTCCCTGGAAATTGCCTTTACCTCTTTCGATACCTTATCCAGGTAATTACTGTGGAATCTCAGCCCTGCATAAATGGATCCGTTTTCAAGTGTAACTTCATCCAGGATGACGGAAGGTATCTTCAGGAATGGCCTGAGATAGCCAAGTTCAGCAATCGTGGCATCCGACAGATCAACGACCCAGGAATTTCCCAGGTTCCTTGCTCCCAGGGCTTCCCGGAATTTTTTAATATCAGGATCAAGTGAGGTTTCACTCTCGGGGAAGAACAGGATACTTATCCTGCTGTTGTCCACCAGCGCAGTACAGGGAATTTTCAGGCACAATCCACCGCTGTAGCCAAGCAGTTCGCTTCCGTCCCTTATTGATATCACGAATTGCATGTCCAGCATTTGGTCGACATCCTTGATCAGCATCGAAATTGTATTTAACCGAAGACTAAAGGGATTACAGCGTTCAGAACGCTTTTATTTCGCATCCATATGAATGCTGGTACGGAATAAATAGTCGGGAGTCGTGACCTGCGCTTCACTGTATGCAAGACTATAATCGGCAAGCACTTCCCGGATCGCTAAATAAGCAGGCATCGTTCGAGACGAAATTTATTCATGTTTGCATTACGGAAATAAAATTTTATATAATTCCCTCATTTAGCAATGTGGAAGAGGACGGCCAGAACGGTTATCATAGAATGCTCGCTCGAATAGAGGAGATGAACAGATATCGGGGACTTTTGTCTCTTCAGGAAGAAATTTCAAAGATGCATGGAAAGTATCCATTCTCGGTCTATGCAAACATAAAAGGTCGGCTTTCAGAAAAACTGAGGGTTTTCGAGGACCCAAATTGCGCAGAAGTTGGCCTCAAGATACTTTTCATGAACGGTTCAAGAATAAATGTAGAGGAAGCAGATTGCATAAATGCCAGAGAACGCGGAATGAAACTTCCAAACTACCTGTATATAAAATACCCGAATGCTGTCGATTTTGAGATCCCCTCGGGGCCGATAAAGGGCCAAATCAGCCATGCTGAAGCTGTTCCAGAAGGCGATGAGTCGAAGAAGACCAAGGATTTCTATATCGCAGTAGACGTTTTTAAATCCAGGGTCGAATATATGATAAGACTGGTTGACAGGATGGAAGCGCTTTACGCTGGCATGATCCCGGCTATAGTAGATATAATAAGGGAGATAGGGAAGAATCTGAGAGAGCTTTACAGGCGTTTAGTTGCACTGAGGGCTTAGACAACAGTATCTATTGCGAAATTTGATAATACGGGTATTATTTTCGCACCTACACTTACGATGGTGCACTGCATTTTTAGCATTTAACATCTGCAGGTTGGAAGCCATGGTTGGGTCGAGCCCATAATAAATGTCGGCAAATTTTTAGTTTCTCAACTGCTTAACTCCATTGTGGGTTCACAGGTGATTATCTTGCAAGGAGGAGAGGATGTTAGGAAACGTACAAACGAAGCTCTTTTTCGGAGCATCGCAGCCATATCCACAACAAAGAGAATTCTTATAATCCCTTGGACCCAGGAATCTGACGATAGGGAATTGGAATACCTGCATTTATTCAGGGGTTACTTCTCTGATTGCGGGTTTCAATCAACAGATTTCCTGAATAAGGGAGATAATGATTCACAAGTTTTGGAGAAATTTGGCTCTACAGACGTAATCTATCTGCCGGGAGGAGATCCTGGCATTCTGTATCGGGCGTTAAATTCCAGATCCTTACAGGATAAACTCAGAGTTTTCAAAGGTACCATAATCGGGAATTCTGCGGGCGCGATAGTACTCTCCAGAGGCGGCATCGGCGATAGAAAATTCTATCCAGGTTTTGGTCTCGTAGGTTTTTTTATTAAAGTGCATTTTAAGCTTGAACAGGAAATGCTTTTCTGGAATGAAAAGAGCGAAACAATAAGCATACCTGAAAACATGTGGATTGCTGTGTCTGAGAAATCATAAAGAAACCCAATCCTTTTCACAGTTTTTCACTTCTCCGCCACTCTCCATCAAAGGCAGTTCCCTCCTGAACGAAACAAATTTTGTTCCCGAACTGGTATTCCATGTAGAATGATCTTTCTTCACATGGCCTCGTTCCTATCTCATCTAATATTGTAGCTCTCAATAGCTGTGCTCTCCTGAAAATTAGATTGAGTTTCTTGACTGAGAAATATACGCCACCGACGGGAAAGTTCAAAATTGGCCGATCTACAATGTCGGATCTATGGGATCAGATAACTCATGAAGGCAATCGCACTCTGACCCGTTCACGCTGACACACCAGTTAGAAGCGATTTAAGGCTATCTGGATGGGTGGAAGGATAAATCCGATCCATGAATCCGGGACGACTGGGGAATAATCCCATGGAGATTTATTTCTGAGATCCTTTCATGGTGTATGCATTACAATCCTAACATTAATACATTTCAAAATAGGGAAACATGGTATATAAAGAAACTGGCATCTAGAGCCTGATATTATGTAAATACACTTGACATTTATAAAAGTGGACTGGCGGGGATTTGAACCCCGGGCCTCTTCCATGCCAAGGAAGCGATCTACCTCTGATCTACCAGCCCAGAAAAGCAAGAC
>JAJYRT010000113.1 GCA_021793945.1 Thermoplasmata archaeon | reverse complement strand
CGGGAAAAGACTGGGCTTCAGGGGAGTACTACAGCAACAGGAAGATTAAGCGCCCCAACAGGCAGGCTGAAGATACTCAAAATGCAAAGAACCTATGGGAAATATCATTGAAAGCAACAGGAATCGCTTGATGCAGTTCTGTTATTCTCATTATATTAGTAACATGCAAAATGAGATAGCAATACCTTTACCTGTATTATTCAATTTTGAGTATTTTTCACATATTTTCGGCTAATCCATATAGCAAAGCTGAGGCTGTCGAGCTAGGTTAAAGGCAATGGACTCAGAGCTCATCTTGTGTGGGTATGAGGGTTCGAATTCAATCATTTGCATTACTTTATTCTATTTATAAAATAAAAATATTTAAAATCTAACTTTCCGATATCGGAAACCGGGGTCAATTAATTGATAAATATCGAATCGGTTACAAAAGTATACACCCCAAAGTCTCCACCGGCTGTTGATAGCCTCAACCTGGAAATGAAGGATGGAGAAATATTGGGCCTCGTAGGTCTTAACGGTGCAGGCAAAACATCGACTATAAGGATGTCCGCAGGTATTATACTACCAACTTCCGGCAGGGTGCTGGTTGATGGGCATGACATGGTAAAGGATAAAATAAAAGCTGCAGCGCAAGTGGGCTGGATTCCGGAATTCCCGAATTTTGAACCAAATGCCAAGCCCGTTCAGCTTATGAAGTATTATGCTGGTTTTTATGGTCTAAACGGAAAGGAAGCAGATGAAAGAATAGAGCATCTGCTTTCCATAGTTGGCCTGGAGGCTCATCTCGACAAGAAACTCAGAGATTATTCACAGGGTATGAAGAAGAGATTCGCCATTGCAGAATCAATTATTGGAAACCCACAGAATGTTCTGTTTGACGAGACATTAAACGGGTTGGACCCTGAAGGAGTAGTTTTTGTGAGAAATCTTATGTTCGGCATTAAAAAGGAAGGAAAGTCCGTACTACTTTCATCGCACATTCTGAGTGAAGTTGAAGATGTTGCGGACAGAGTTGCCATTATCAACCACGGAAAACTTGTGAAGGTGCTGAAGAGGAACGAGCTTCATTCTCTCGGGAACACGGTCATAAAGATGGTTGTTGATAACTACGATGAACAATTTCTCAAAATCTTGAAAGACTATGGAGAATCAAGATTTGACGGTCACTTTGTATTTTTATCGGATCTAAATGTACCTGACAGTGAAATTCCTTCCATACCTGATAGTATAATCAAGTCAGGTTATCGTATCAGGGAGTTTATGCCAATGGGTGAAACGCTTGAAGAATATTTTTTCAAATTAATAGGTGAGAAGAATTGAAACCCGTTGTGTATGAAATAAAAAGAACTCTGACAAGTAAGTTTGTCATAATAATGATGGTTGCCATTGTTGGTCTTGTGTCATTGCTTTCCTATGAAAACGGTTCAACATATTCGGCAGTCAACATACCTTCATCCCCTATTCTTACTAACGGGTATTACCTCAACGGCCAGAATTTGACAATGGTGGGTTATTTCCATGATGCATATGGAAAACCGGATACTCATATTACTGCATATTACACCTATGCCAATTCAACATTTTCCAGCAAGGCCAACAGCAATGGATATGCCAACGCAACGATACGTCTTGGAAGTGTTAATGCCAGCACTGTTCCTATAACCGTAAACTATTCGTATCAGCAGTTCCGGTCATCAGTATCCAGTTCGGCTTCAACATATTCAGTAAACCTTCTGGAGAGTTACTCAGGGCTCTATATTGAAAACGAGATATTCAACCCAGCCAACAAGACCGATCTTGGATTTATGGCAATGTATGTGGGTCAAAACGGTTCTTCTGCACCATATACGCATTTTTATGTGTCTCAGATAAATCTGTCCAATCCAAATGCTTTCAGTGCACTTTCCCTTGAGGGAAACCATACATTTTCTTTCAGTGCTTCCGGATTTTCGCACAAGACTTTCTTCCCATCTGCCACTGCCTCCGACAAAGGCAAAAACTACAGTGTTGTGGCAACAAACTCATCGGGGACATTCGTGTCAATTTCAAATTCCCGGCTTCCTGATATATCCGTTCTGGGACCAATATCTGTGTACACACCGTTGACGCAAAGCCAACTGCAGTCTCTCATATTTTCCGGGACATCAGAACTATTGGGATTCCTGATACCTATCCTGGCAATTTTCGCAGCATACCTTACCTATGGTAAAGATAGAACTACGGGTGTAATGGAATCTGTAATAAAGAGACCAATAGCACGTGGGGAGATTATCGCTTCGAGATACCTTTCCAACTCAGTTGCCATAATAGGATCGGTGGCTCTGTCCATGCTTTTATCAGATATCATAATACATCACTATCTCAACTTGTATCCTACCCTGACATTCGATGCATACTTTATCTGGACATATGTTGTAGAGGGTCTTGCCTTCCTTTCTCTGGTCTATCTGTTTTCACATCTAGTGAAATCGCAGGGTGCTTTACTGGGAGCAGCAATAGCTATATTCGTGGTCTGGGATTTGTTCTGGTCAATAATACCAATTGCGATTCTTTCCGCCTTTGGCGTCAGCAGTAATTCCAACACATATCTCACAACACAGATTGCATTTAACTACGCCAGCCCGGCCGGATATTCATCCCTGGTGTCAACGTTCATCACAGGAAAGATTGGCCTGATTTCCAGTACATCCATAAATCCGGCTTTGTTCTACATTACAGCACCGCTACTGATCATAGCTGGAATTTTGTGGATAGCTGTGCCATTTGGTATTTCGTACTGGCTTTCGGTCAAAAAGGATTAAATCCACAATGTGGTGTTCAAACCACACATAAATTTCACTTGAAATCTTTATATTTTTTCTTGTATTTTGCTTTGTTACTTATCACTATAATCTAAGGATTTCCATTGTAAAGCAGGATATTCACTGCCTAATGGTATAGATCAATTGGTTGCTTCCTTTGACATTGGGAACAAGAACTGTTCCGAACCATTATTTATAGCGAGCAAAATAGATGATCATGAATTGAACTATCAGCTGTAGGTCTCACCTATAAGGATGGGGCTTTTGATAAGGCCGCGGAGTTTCAACAGAAATATGATCGCTATGAGTGACACAACAGTTATGATCCTTGCAATGCCTAATACCTGGACTAACTCAGCCCACACAAACAATGGGGTCAAAAGGCCAATGGCCAGTGCAAATTTGTGGCCACGATTATCTTTTCTAGGCATGAATCTGGCTATAGCCAATGCAATCAGAATATTTCCAATTATGAAGAGAATTGAATCAAGAAGTGGTGATATTCCATACCTCCCATTAATGATTGGCGATAGGAAAGCATTGAAGGAATAAAGTGGAAATACAAGTGCACCAAGAAAAAAGAATTTCCATTTTCCCTGTTTTGTCTCTCCTTTGCCGGAAAGCCATTCGCCAGGAAGTATCCTGGCCATTATCACGAGCAAAATTGCAATCCCAAGGAAAAATACATAATCTGCAGGAGTAGGAACTGCCACAGGTCTGGCAGAATTGACCACAATATTCAACACAATTACATCTATGGAATAAATACCAAGCACAAGAGAGGCACTTTTCTTCCCGAGAAGACGTTCCCCGGAACGTTCGGGATATGCAATAGAAAGTAGGAGGATAGGAAGTCCTATGCTGAACACGGCATGAAAAATAGAGATCCCAATTGCCCAGATCCAATCAATACCCAGAAACCTTCCATATGAACCAAGCAGACCCACCGGATTTCCAGATGGGATGAAGAAGGTATGCACAGATATTCCTTCTTCCATGATTCCGTAAGCAAGTCCAAGCAACAGGATTGTTGCCCAGCCCTTCCTGAATTTTATGGCAAATTCTCTTATCAGGATGGCACCAGTAGAATATAGGGCAATATTGAATGCAAGACCGAGGAAAAAAGAAGCAGGGCTGAAAATTAAATCCCCAAGCTGGGAAGAACCAGTCATGTATTCAGGTATTCCAGGGGTCATGATGATCATGAGTAACACCATTGTCCTGCGAATACCTTTAGGAACCAATTGCCTTATCCTGCCAGGACCGTGCAGTGCCTGACAAGACCTCTTAAGAATTTTGTGTATTTATTATTGCGGGTTTTTCCATCCCGATATTTTCATAACATCTTCTACCGGTTCCATCTCACTTTCTTTGGAGCCAGGGGTTCTTCTGGACATGCCCTATGCACCAATACGGGGTTCATACCTATGTAATCTGAACATCAGACTGAACATACTATGAATTTAGTATTATTCTATGTTAATATTTATTAAAATGAAAATATTTAATTTAACGTTTCTATCACAAAAGGTGTTGCATAATTCATTTAATAAAATATTGGTAACATTGATTATTTTGTTAACAGTCCTTTCTGGACTTTCTGTTATTGCCGGAACATTGGATCATAAGACCAACTCATCAATAAACAATCCGGGGCAGTTTTCAGGTGTTCCCAAATTACTGTCCCAGGAAACTGCTAAAGTGAATATTTTGAACACTTCTTTCAATCTCAATGAAAAAAACGCGACTTCCATATCTTATGTTCCTGTCATCAACTATTTGTATGTCAATAATTTCTTCGATGGCAAAATATCAGCAATAAACACAACAACTGATTCCATTGCCGCAAATCTAAGCTTGGGAACTGGATCAGATCCATACTTTATGGCATATGATCCGGCTAATACTTACCTTTATGTTTCTGACTATGGTAGTGGCAATATTTCTGTAATCAACACAACTATGAATTCTATAGTGAAAAACATAACCATAGGTGCTACAGGGTATAGTTATCTGACATATGATCCTGCAAACAATTACATGTATGCAGTAAATTCTAATGGTGCCCGCATAAATGTCTTTGCAGTCAATGCAACAACGAATTCATTGGTTAACACAATCCAAGTGGACACAGATAATTCAGCTTATGGGATTGCATATGATCCTGTTAATACTTACTTATATGTAATTACTAAAACAACTACTTATGGTGGAAATGTTACAATAATTAACCCGGCCACCAATTCTGTTGTTGCAGGTTTGAACATTGGATCGAAACCAAGTGGAATTGCATATAATCCGTCAAATGGCTATATGTACATAACAGACTTCGGTTCTTCAAATGTTACCATAATCAGTTCTGCCACGAATTCTGTTGTTAAAAATGTATCCGTTGGATCAGAACCGTACGGAATTGTATATGATCCGGCCAGTGCCGAGATTTATGTTTCCAATTCTGGCTCGGACACTGTCAGTGTGATAAACTCGACCACTAATTCAGTTGTTGCAAATATTTCAGTTGGCACAGAACCAGAAGGAATTGTGTACGATTCATCAAACACCAATTTATATGTTTTAAACATAGAAGATTTTTCTGTTTCAGAAATCAGTACTGTAGATTCATACAAAGTCACTTTTGAAGAATCAGACCTCCCTTCCGGTTCAACGTGGTATGTGAACATAACGGACCAGCAGCCTTCTCCCATAAAATCCGGCCCTATCACTGGAAACAGTTATGCGATAAATCTCATCAACGGCACTTATTCTTATACGGTAGTATCGATTAACAGGGGATATGCACCATTACGCACTCTCAATACATTTAATGTGAGTGGTTCTGATGAGTCTGTGCACACATCTTTTTACACGGCCTACATAGTTACATTCAAGGAATCCGGATTGTCATCCGGAACGGACTGGTATGTTTTGGTAAGTGGCCAGCCGGCTTCTGGGACCATAAGTGGAGACATCTTCACCATAAATCTCCCGAATGGAACATACACTTATGTCACTTCTTCATCTAACAGTAATTTTGAGGCATATGGAAACAAAACTCTCACAGTGAATGGGTCTTCTGTTACGGAGCACATCTCATTCGTAGAGACATACAAGGTTGAATTCGACACATATGAAATTCCAACAGGACAGGTATGGTATGTAAATCTGACTAACGGCAATTCATACAAGTCGAAAGCACCTCCTATGGACACATTACCCGCAAATGTCCCAAAGGTTACCAGCACTGTTTCATTCTCTGTTCCTAACGGTACCTACTATTACAACATTGCAACAGTCGACAAGAATTATGAACCAAACGGAACCTTTGCAGTTCACATTATGGCAGTAGAACCAGTTGGTTTCACCAGTTCACTCTCT
>JAJYRT010000112.1 GCA_021793945.1 Thermoplasmata archaeon | reverse complement strand
TGTCCTCCTCAAACCTTACCATAAACGTCGCCCTCGCTTCATCAAGACTGGCAGATGAAGCCTACCTTGCGTACCTTGCGCTGTCACCTGCACAGTTCCAGATGAAGATCGTCGGTTCGTCCACAATTCTCATAACAATTTCCAACAGTACATTCCTTGGTATGGTAAGCGTAAATAACCTCTTCAAGCTGATAAACCTCTCCGGGTTCAGGCTATGAGTTTTAACACCTTAAATTCCACGATTTTGGAATAGCCGTCAAATGAGGTGATTTCACGGTAAGAAACAATATATACCATTCTGGATTTAAAGCAAGCATTCGTAGATACTTCGGATACCAGCCTTTCTGGCCCCTGGAAAAGTGGATGGACTCCATAATGCAGGAATAATGCTATTCAGGTTGATCGGAATCCTGCTGATCCATTCCAAATTTATATATCCAGCCCCTTCATGACCAGTGGGTGCAGCATTGTTATCACTCTACCTCATGTTCCAGATTGTCCTGGCAACCCTTGTAACATTCGCCAGGGTTGGAGTGATGATGATAATATCAATATTTGTCAGCCTTGTCTTTGGGATACTTGCTGCCCGGGTAAAGAGCGCGGAGTCCATAATTATATCGTTGACGGATGTAATGGAGGCCGTTCCTGTTGTTTCATTTTTTCCAATTATCCTTAGCTTCTTCCTATTCACCATAAAGGGATCGATTGGGGTGGAAATTTCTGCGGATTTCCTCATACTGACTGCACTTGTATGGAACCTGATCCTGGGGGTGTATGAGGCTGTTTCGCGATTGCCCGAGGACTTTGAGAATGTTTCCAGAGTCTACAGAATTGGCTTCCTTAACCGCATAAGAAAAATATATTATCCCATCGCCGTGCCCAACATAGTGGCAAACGTAATGCCGTCTTTTGCCAGCGCGCTATTTTACATAACTTTCAGTGAGGTCATTACTTTCGGCGTCAGGGATTACTCTGTATTCGGCATCGGCTCGCTGGCTTTCTCGCTGACCGAGGCCGGAAATTATGGAGGCATACTCATACTTGTGCTTGTTGTGGTCGTTGCAATCGCCCTTACCTTTTTCCTTGTAATCTCTCCGCTGATAGACAGATCCAGGAAGTACGCTATGGAGTTTGTCAGCGCCAATGGACAGCCTACCAGGAAGCGTGAACCCGGTGCTGTTACGCATTATTTCGAAAGACGCTTTGAACGCGTTGCAACATCTGGAAGGAACGTGGTTGCCAACATAAGCAGGGCTTTCACGCCAAGAAGATCGACAGAGGAAAGGAGAAGGAGGGAGATATCGAAGAGGCCTCTTAACCTCATAGTGGGTGCAGCCCTCCTTG
Organism: Thermoplasmata archaeon; assembly: GCA_021793945.1. Next base: position 4,956 of record JAJYRT010000112.1, on the reverse strand, counting down.
CCGCTATCGCATTTGGAATCTATGAAATAGCTTTGGCTGGTTTTTACCAGGCATTCAACGAATACTTCCTCAATCCCTCCTTCATTTCGGCTTCCTTTGTCAATCTCGCCTATGACCTTGCAAGGATAGGCATTGTCTATACCATCTCCATATTCACAATGGTTCCACTGGCGATATTCCTGGGTAAAAGGCAGAGGAATGGCAAAATTACCACTGCCCTGATGCAGATAATGTATTCAATACCCATACCGATATTTGTTCCGCTGCTCATAGTGCTTCTTGTTCCAGCCCTCGCACCATATATCGGTTATAATATTGCGCTTAACTTTGAAGTCCTGCTGGTAACCTATTTCTCAGCAGCAGCTTACATTTTCTTCAACGTTTACGGCGCCGTTGTATCAATACCGGATGAGTACAAGATGGTAGCCAAGACGCTCAGGCTTTCAAAAATGCAGGAAATCCGATCACTCACAATTCCCTCGCTGATACCGAGCCTGATTACCGGATCAATGGCCGCCATAGGCAGTTACTGGGGAGGTCTTTCCGTTTCGGAATTTCTGTCAATAAATGGGAAAACGTATGATGTACAACATGGCCTGATGGCCTCAATTGATCGCGCCCTTAACGCCGGGAATCTCATGAAAACAGATGCCATTGACATATTCATGGTTATAGTGATCATTGTTCTCTCCTTCGCCCTGTGGATAAGGCTCTATAAATTTGCAAAGAAGAGGTATGCATTTTCAACATGAGTCTGCCTTGAATTATGGCACGGGGAATGCTAGACCTGATATTAAATGGTTGCTGATGTCATGATTTATTTGTTATTTACTGCAAACAGGGCAATGTTGAGTCACCGGATGCCATTATAAAGGATTTTCCATATATTTTCTCTCCGGTTATTCTGAATTGACATTGCCTGGTATCGACAATTGCTGTAATTTTACGCTAAAATCCGCCTAAACGTTAATATATCAAGAGGGATAAACAATTGGAATGTTATCATTTAATCAGCAATATACGCCTGATCCCAATGACAGCGAGCTCAATTCAGCAGTTGCAAGCCTGTTGACAAGCAACTCTCTGAAGGCAATTTCAGAACGAAACCCCATGATCTACGGGAGGCTGTTGTCTGCCATCACAGAAGCGGCCCAGATGACCAGGCCGGCTCGCATAAGGGTGATAGTGGACGGAAAGAGCGAGCTGAAGGAGTTCGAGGATATGCTTGTGGCCGATGGAGCGATGCTGGTACTGAACCAGAAGGAATTTCCGGGCTGCTTTCTCTACAGAAGCGATCCAAACGACGTTGCCAGGACTGAGGGCGATACCTATATCTGCACTTCAGGAACAAGGGAAGATGCCGGTCCAACCAATAACTGGCTTCACACGGATGAGGCGAAGAGACGTATATATTCTGTGATGAAGAACACAATGAAGGGAAAGACCATGTACGTTGTCCCATACTGGCTGGGCCCCCCCGGGTCCAAATATGGCCAGGCAGGGATAGAGATAACCGATAGCCCATACGTGGTGGCCAACCTGATGATAATTGCAAGATCTGGCCAGGTGGCGATCAACGAAATGACGAAGGCTGACGGTTTTGTCATAGGAATTCACTCTACTGCCCAGCTTGACTCAAGGAACCGTTACATTGCCCACTTCCCTGAGGAGAACAGAGGGGATGGGTTAATATTGAGCGTTAACACAAATTATGGAGGTAACGCCCTGCTAAGCAAGAAATGCCATGCGCTAAGGCTGGCAACGTATCAGGGACGAAAGACCGGATGGATGGCCGAGCATATGATGCTCATCGGCATAACCGACCCTGATGGCAAGTCCACCTACGTATCAGGCGCCTTCCCGAGTTCAAGCGGAAAGACGAACCTTTCCATGCTGGAACCTCCGGAAGAATTTTCCAGCAAGGGGTGGAAAACGTCCCTGATAAGCGATGACATTATCTGGATGCACGAGCGGGAGGGGTCACTGTATGCCATTAACCCGGAATACGGTTTTTTTGGTGTTGCGCCACATACGAGCAGACACACAAACCCAAATGCGATGGACGCCATAAGCCATGATACAATATTCACCAACGTCGCTGTCGATGACCATGGGATACCTTACTGGGAGGGGATGAGGGAGGAGCCTGCAGGCCTTACAGACTGGACTGGGAGCCCGCATGTGCCCAACACGCCAGCGGCACACCCGAATTCACGGTTCACCACGCCAATAAATAATTACAGGCACCTGTCCACGGACTATAACAACCCTGGTGGTGCAAAGGTTTCAGCTTTCCTTTTTGGCGGGAGGCGCAGGGATCTTGTTCCACTGGTATACCAGTCATACTCATGGAATGCAGGAGTTCTCGTTGGTGCAATGCAGAGGGTAGAAACGACTGCAGCTACAACGGGCAAGGTGGGTGTGTTGAGGAACGACCCCATGGCAAACCGCCCGTTCGTCGGGTACAACATGGCAGACTATTTCAGGCACTACATTGAAATGGGCAAGAAGGTGAGAAATCTCCCTGAGATATTCAACGTTAACTGGTTCCGGAAAGATCCTGAAGGCAGGTTCATGTGGCCGGGATATTCCCACAACATGTACGCCCTGAAGTGGGTGCTTGATCGTGTTAACGGAAGAGGCAATTTCGTAGAAACACCAATAGGATATGTTCCTGACCCAGCAGCTTTTGATGCCGGTGGTGTGCCAGAAGAAACCCTGGACAGACTTCTTGCAGTGGACTCTCGCGGTTATCTTTCGGAGCTTGTAGAAGTAAAACCTTTTTTTGAGTCATTCGGAAAGAGATTTCCCGATGAACTATGGGACGAATATTATGCCCTCGAGCAGAGGCTGAAGGAGTCTTTGAAATAGGCATGTTCTTTTATACGCTTTATCCTTTTTAAGAGCGCGATCTGGGAAGTGGGCTAAGGCAAAAATCTGCCATAACCCGTACCTCATTTCTACTTCAGGAATCCCAGCAACGTGAGGGCATTTAAGAAATACTGCACTGCAAATGCGGCGACGATAAGCCCGAAGATCCTCGTCATTGCCTTCATCACCTTTTCGCCAATAACCCTCAGAATTGGCTCTGAGTAATGGAAAAAAATGTACACGATCGCGAAGAGGATGAGGATGGATATTACTGTAAATATGTCGTCCAGAAGGGTTCCCTTCATCAGAATGATCACGAGCGAAATAGCGCCAGGACCAGCGAGAAGCGGAGTGGCGAAAGGCACTATCCCCACATCAAGCTCCTCGATGTCCCCACCGGCTGATTTAGGCTTGTCACCCTCACGGACCATCTCAACTCCCATGATCAGCAGGATCAGGCCTCCAGCAAACTCAAGCGCAACTATAGTAATGCCGAAGAAATAGATAATCTCGTTTCCAACAATAGCGAAAAACAGGAGTATAATCGCTCCATATATAACAGCATCCTTGGTAATAATCTTTCTCTTCTGTTGGGTGATTCCGCTGGTCATGGACATGAAAAGCACTAGACTTCCAAAGGGATCAATGACCACAAAAAGTGGCATGAATATCTTAAGAAATTCTACTATGATAGAGCTTGACATGTGTATCTGTAACATTTACTACTATTCAAATGGATGGATTTTATTGAACTGATTGATTGTCATATAAGGCCAGCGAAGAATAATCAGCTTCCGGATTATAAGGCGCAAAATAGAGATTCATTCTGACGCCATGTGGTAGATTAGCTCGAAACGATTCTGGAATGGCTATGCAGGTATTATTAATATAACGTGCCTAATAAATTGCGTGTACTGTTTTAATATACGGCAATCATACAATGAAAGGTGCAAAAAAATGGCATTTGTAGATGATCTGGCCCTTGAGTTGTTCGTGCTTGCCCTTGTTGGGGTAATATCGATATACATGACGGCCTCGGTTTACCTGGAGTATAGAAGGGGAAATGTGAAGGACATTGAGGGAGTGTTGAGGCAGGGGGTATTTCCACTGGGACTTCTTGGTGCATTTATATTCATCATGGGTCTATTCGGCGAAATTGCCTGGCCGCTGCCGGGAAGTTATAACATCCTGTTTTATGACCCGTTCGTCATAATAGGCATCGTTATCCTTTCCATGGCCGTTGCGATATATCTCAAGCAGAAATTACAGTTTGTAGGAATACTGGCTTTCTTTTCCGGCCTGATAGCGATATTCTATGGGGCAAACGCATACACAGACGGCATGACCTCCAGCCCAATCGCCATGCTAGGACTGTACGTAGCTTTTGGTCTTACCGGAATGTTCACATGGCCCGCCACGTACATATACGACGTTCTTCCTTCAAAGGGAAAAGTCTCGAAAATCTGGACTCTTATACTTGTGATATTCTGGATTGGCCTGCTAGTTTCAGCGATTCTGGCAGCATTCACTGCAATAGAAGCTGTACCGCAGCATCTGCTCAAACCCCCATAATCTAATTTTTTTCCCTCTTTTTTTTTGGAAAATAAACTCTTTTAAACTGATATGAAGAATATAGCTTCCGTGCTGTAATTCGTTTAAAAGTTGAGTTTCCAACGCGGAGTTATTGCTAAATCAGCTGATGCACTCTCTTTGCGCAGATTTTTATATTAATAACAGTAATTTATGCGGATAAAGTAGAAAAGCAGGACATATCCGGATACCAACGGCTTACTTTCACACGCTTTATTGCTCTTATACCTTAATATCTGTAAATAATGTTAGTTCCTCCAATTCAGCCTGATCTACTCTGAAATTGCACAACATTCTTAATTTTTGGAATTGTGCTTTTTCTTTTAGTAATGTATATGAGCAAAAACCAGATAAGATAAGAAGGGAATGATGTGACTTTGCGTTCACACCTTCCTCAGCGATGTGATAAAATGCCGAGATTTGAAGTATCCGAAAACCTGAGCAAGAAAATAAATGATCTGAGCAGGGCAAGGCAGTCCCTTATAGAGGAAATGG
>JAJYRT010000111.1 GCA_021793945.1 Thermoplasmata archaeon | reverse complement strand
ATAACCTGCGGAACGATGTTGAGCAAGTTTCCAAGTGTGGATGATCCGAGGATTCCTGTTCCATTGATTATCTGATCCTCGGAGAGGGCGTCAGCAATCTGGGTTAGGTTGTAGGTATATATCACCAGGGTGAAATCAGAGGCGCCGGCGGCCCTTGTTCCGTACCACTGGGAGCTTGCGGAAGGTCCCACAAGGCTGGCCATTGCGTACATGTTATACACGTCCCCGTATCTGCCGACAATACCAGCGGCGAAATATGTGGAGTTTATCCCGGAACCCGTTCCTGATGGGGTAAAACCATTTATGGCCGAGGCCACGTATGATGGTGAAAACTGCGCCATTCCGGATGAATCAGCGTACTGGGTTGAGGAAGTTGAGGTTGTCTGGCCGGTGACTGAAGGGTAAAGAGAAATGGGAGAGCTGTGCTGTGAAAAATCGGCCAGGACAGCAAAACCGCCTGCGACAACGACAATAACCACCAGCGCCGCCACAACCCCAGACGGCTTCTCCTTCCTCGGCCGCACAATCCTTTGAAATAACCTGCCAAATATGTAAGATGCTACCAGGAAAATAACCAGGTTTATGATAAGGTATACCAGGAAATTGCTTTCCAGTGATGAGATGATCTGCGAAATATTCGGACTTCCTGACGCAGCGGAAGATGTCCCACCGAATACGCTGGCGTATGATGAGGCTATCCCGACTATGTTGCCAACCAGCGGCTCGTTTTCAATTGTATACAGGTTTGTTCCAGATGGCGGAGTTGAGAGCAGTCCTGTAAGTGAAGAAAGCGAAGACGACGATACACCAGACAGGACATGAGCCCCGAACAGCAGGGCGATGGCAGACACGCCTAGGAATCCAAGGATGGACAGGTAAACCGTGAACGCGGTTCCTGCGGATCGGCCTCCCCTTCTCGCACCCACAGCAACAAGAAATGCAATAATGATCCAGGACGCTATTATTACGGGAAATTCAATGGGGTTTCCCACCAGCAGGAAGAGGATAGGCAAAATGAATGCAAGCGGCGCACCGAAATAAGGACCGAGCCAGTCCAACAGAGGCGTATAATATGGCATGAGAATGTAATACGCTACCAGCAGTGCGGCAGAAACACCAAGAATGTATCCGGTGAGTTTTCCCATGTGTATCTATGACGTGGATGGAGATAAACCTTACACTTGTGCGACAGAGACTGATTGAAGTCTTTAATCTGCCAGAATGACTTGAAATATTTATTACGTCTCCGGGGATATTCATTCATATGTCCAGGATAGAGGAAGGTCCAAGACTGTTTGGAACTAATGGAATACGCGGGATCCCTAACGAGGACCTCAACGTTGAGTTCTGCGAGAACGTTGGTAAAGCCATAGGTTCATACATGCAAGCTGACGAAATCGTAGTCGGGAAGGATACAAGGATCAGCGGTGACATGATTCTTTCTGCGGTTGTCGCCGGGATATTGTCCACGGGCACGAAGGTTCTGGATCTTGGCGTGCTGCCGACTCCAGCTCTCCAGTACTTCTGCAAGAGAAACAGCAAACCAGGCGTGATAATCACTGCTTCCCATAATCCCCCACAGTTCAACGGCATAAAGTGTATCCACAGGGATGGCACGGAAATGCCGCGCGGAGACGAGGAGGGAATAGAGAAAATTTTCTATGATGAGGATTTCATAAGGGCAGGATGGGAATCCGTTGGAACCTGCAGGAGATACTCCGGAGCAGTTGAGGAATATGTACAGGGAGTTGCCTCCATGGTAGATTCCAACCTTATCAGGGAGAAGCATTACAGGGTCATTGTGGATACGGGAAATGGCGCTTCTTTCTCCAGCACGCCAATGCTGCTGAGGATCCTGGGCTGTTCGGTTGTGACGCTCAACGCAAACCCTGATGGAACCTTCAGCGCGAGGCAGTCGGAACCAAAACCTGAAAATCTCTCTTCTTTGGCAGCCCTGATCAAGTCTGGGGGGTTCATGGTAGGCTTTGCGCACGATGGCGATGCCGACAGAACAGTCGTGTTTGACGAATACGGGGAGTTCATCGACGGGGACAAGACGCTTGCCCTTATTACAAAGAACGTTGCAGGAGGGGGGGATGTCGTCGTGACCCCTATAAGCAGCTCGGATTCCATAACAGATGTCTGCAGAATGGCAGGAGCGAAGCTTATCAGGACAAAAGTCGGCGCCCCCATCGTTTCCAGGACCATGATAGAAAATGGCGCCAAGGTCGGAGGTGAGGAGAACGGAGGGATCATATACGGACCGCATCAGTATTGCAGGGACGGTGCCATGGCCGTTGCACTATTCCTGGAACTCATGGCTAAGACTGGAAAAACACCGTCAGAACTCATAAGGGGCATTCCACAGTATGCACTTGTCAAGAGAAGTGTTGAACTCAGGAAACCATGGAAGGAGGTCCGGACCGTCCTGCTTGAAGAGCTGGAGCATGAGGTCACTGACCTCATGGATGGCATAAGGATAATCCGTGACAGCGGCTGGGTTCTCATAAGGCCTTCCGGAACCGAGCCCATAGTACGCGTCTATGCAGAGGCAAAAAAGCTCGAGACTGCCACAGAGATGGAAGATGAGTTTGTGGAGCTAGTAAGGGGCGCAAGTTCATGAAAGCGCCACGTACGCGTCCCTGAACCGCATCAGCGCAGTAATGTTCCCCCCTATTGCAAACCACAGGAGCAGTACGGTTGATACGTCTATTTTTATGCCATATACCAGGATCGATCCTGTGATTATTATCTGCAGTATAATTGCAACCAGCATGAAGACGAGCCTGTCAGCCCTGCCAAGTATACCTGAATAATTTCTCTTTAGACCGAGCGCCTGGGATTGTGTTCCCATGTAGCTGGTGAGCAGTACCCCGATAATTGCCGCGAGACCTATTGCGACATTTCCGTATATCGAGAAGGTTATCCCCAGGATTATGAATATATCGGCATACCTGTCGAACACGTGGTCGAGCAGGTCTCCTCTCTTTGAGGAAATTTTCTGCAGCCTTGCCACCTTTCCATCCAGTGCATCGAACAGCGATGACAGAACCAGTGCAATAAAGGCACCGAGGAGGAAGTATGGCAGCGAGAGATAATAAAATACACCGGTAAGGGCAGCGAAGACTATGGCAAGATAGGAGATGAAATCAGGACTGAATCTCTTGAATTTCAATGCAAGGGGAAGCAGCATCGGGTCAACCTTCGAACGCATTGAGTCAAGAACCATGAGGGATAAACCGCAATCAAGATTTATTATTTCCCCTGATCAGCGAAATAATTGCCATGACGCGTGCAAGCACAGCCCCTTCGTTTTCGCCGTCTGTGCTTACGGTAAATATCCTTCCCGCCGGCAACCTGTCGAGCGCCTCATAGTAGATGCTGTTCGAGAGCATTACACCAATATTTTCCTCAAGTTTCTCCCGGCTGTATCCCCTATCAAGCAGCCTTTTTCTGATTGTTTCCTCTGATGCTGTCAGTATTATGACACCTTCACAATCAAGAAGGTGGGTATAATGGCCCTCAATGATGTCAACTCCCTCGACTGCCGCTCGCAGCCTGTCGGTGTCAACCACATCGCTGGAAACGCAGCCAAGCCTCTGAGCTTCATCGTTGGCAGACCTGCATGTGACACCGTTCCTGTTAAGATTGAGGCAAAGTGTGCTTTTTCCCGTTCCAGGTATTCCGGTGATGCATATCATTGGTACACCGTTCCTTCCGTTTCGATGTCAAATGGCTTGGAGAGATGCCGTCTGGACATAACTGGAACGTCGTAGAACCCCGGGGAAAGCTTTCGTTCAATCTCCGCATAATCCGGGTGCTTGGCTTTCGCCCCGCATGAAGGGCAGCGAAAATCATCCCTTCCTCTTGTCTCCATCCTCTTTCCGCATCTGGAACACAGAGGCGGGGATCTTATGAACTGCCTGGACAGATCCAGAACCTGCATTTTCTCCACGTGCAGAGATCCATTCACGTACGAACCGTAGACACGAACCACATCTCCAATCCGCAGGGAAGAAAAAATCCTGCGAAAGGACTTTGTAGGTTCAAACGCGGCTATGCGGATTCCTAAACCCATGTAGAGCAAAGTGGAAAAGTAATGCCCTCCCTGGATCACCAGGGGATTTTCCACTATCCTCCCCTGCAGGCTGTACGATCCAAGTTCCTTGATTGACGGTGGATCTGCCATGATGTGATCATCGGTCCCCTGGTTTGTAACATAGAGTATCTTTGATTCCGGTAAAATGCCAAAGGCCTCGTCAAGTTCATTTGAAAGGCTTAGCAACCCCTGGTGGGATCGAGACCGGATGCCATAGATGACCGGTGTCCTCTCCTTTGGAAATATTGCGGCATAGTCATTATCCATGTCAATGTTGTTGAAGGTGCCGGGAAATGTATCCGCGTATTCCGCGATTTCAATCTTTCTTTCGTGGCTGATTGGTTCTCCCCGGGGATACCTGTAAGCAATGCATTCGTATGTTACAGAATTCATGGGCCAGGATATTGCGGCGGCTGACCCGATAATCCCCCTGCCATTCTTTATTTTCACGAAATTTGCACCTGCGCCACGGAGATTCATTTCAGCCTCTTCAATCGTGATCTCCTCGGAAAGCGCTTTAGAGTAAAAATCTGGGGGAAGAGGGGCGTCCATAACGACAATTCCGGGGTTGGTGTTTTCCTCATTGAGTTCAGCGTATTCCTGCACAAGAGCCACGGCTTCCTTCATCGGTACGCACAAATCCGGAGGTTCCTCCACGTTTTCATAGGAATATATGGGATGCCCGTTGAACGACCCTATAACAGTCTTTGTGCCAGAACCATGGATGCCAAGCTGAATGCACAGTGCCCCGTTTCCCCTTGTCTTGTAGCTGATGTTGGGATTTAGCCTTACGAGCCTGGGAAAGCCATGTACCGCGAAACCTGTTTCCTGAAGGAATTTTGCCATGAGATATGTAGTGCACATACCCCTGCGTGAGTCCGTATCGTCAAAGGCAAGATACAACTATTCACCGAACCTCCGCTTCCTCATCTGGTATGACTTGATTGCCCTCAGGAAATCGACCTTCCTGAATTCAGGCCAGTAAACATCAGTGAAATAGAGCTCCGAATACGCGCTCTGCCAGATCAGGAAGTTAGACACCCTCTCTTCACCGCTCGTACGGAGTATGAGGTCGGGATCGGGAATGTTCCCGTCATAAAGGTATTCCCTGAATTTTGCTTCCGAAATATCTGAAGGCGTTATCTTCCCTTCCATTCCGTCCTTCAGTATCTTCCTGACTGCGTTGATTATCTCTTCCCTGCCGCCATATCCTACTGCAAGGTTAAGGCGAAAATCCCTGTTTGCTGAAGTGGCTTCCTCCACTTCCCTGATTGTGCTGACCAGGAAGTCTGGCAGATTTATCTTCTCGCCTATGACCTTTACGCCGATGTGATATTTTTTCACCCTCTCGTCATTCATCAGGTCTATAAGGCTCTGGTTTATCAGTTTGAAGAGGAAGTTTATCTCCTTCTTGTCCCGCCTGAAGTTCTCCGTGGAGAATGCGTAAACCGTCACGACCTTTATTCCGATCTCCCTGCACCAGTCAAGCACATCCTCAAGCTTGTTCTTTCCAGCGACATGGCCCTCGTCCGTGCTAATCCCGAGAGCCATTGCGTACCGTCTGTTGCCGTCTGTTATAATGCCTATATGATTGGGCACTTTATTCTGGCTTATCTCGTTCATAAGCGCCTTTTCGTATATCTGGCCAACAAGGTCCCCGACACGTGATGAAATTCCCATTTGTGTTATATCAGTAATGCAACACAGGGAATCAAATTTTTCCTTTCCTGCGTTATGTTGGCAGAATGCCAGGCGCTCTCACGGCATAAGCACAGAAACTTTATGCCGAATCAACATGGCAGAGGGAAATGATTGCATCCGCAAAGAACATTGTCCATATCGTATCCAGTCTTCTGGCAAGGGATGAACCGCCAATGGAGATACGAATCCTGAGCTTCAAGAAGGATCGGTCAATCACCCTGAGGATGTCTCCGGAAGGCACAGTCGAGGTTTCCGAAAATGGCTTTGATCAGAGAACATTTTATTGCAGCATTGAAGACTTGCCAAAATTAATAGGAGAGGTCAGCGACAGGGAGTTTCCAAGAAGCCATAATGTGAGGATATCCCTCACGAAAAAATGAGTTAAGAGATTTGACTCAATCTTCCCTGCTGACGCTGTCAAATCCGGTGTAAGGCACTAGCACGTCCGGCACCTTGAAGGATCTGCCTCCATCGTACTGGAAATTCTCCATAATTGCTACCAGTATTCTCTTTGTGGCTATTGCAG
>JAJYRT010000110.1 GCA_021793945.1 Thermoplasmata archaeon | reverse complement strand
TCAAGGATCAAGATGTACCGCATGGAAAAATCAGAAATCATGAGCGAGATTCCTAAAAAGTCAAGGGAGCTCGTGGAAACACTTGGCGTAGATCTGGGCATGTTATGTAAAAATTGACGAGTTAAGGGTTAAATTTAAAACTGGTCAAGTATTGATTTTCGATGACCTCTGATCCAGTTTCCAGGATTCTGGATCCAAACCTGATGCGTGAATTGGGAAAGATAAGGGATTCCATGGGCTTGCTTGCATCGAGCCAGAAATTGAAGGAGTCTATCCAGGGATTTGGAACCCAGAAGGGAATTTACAAGCCTAAAGGTTCAGATTATGCACTCTGGATAAGGCAAACGATCAGAGGCGGTTATCCCGACGAAAGCCCCACTCCTCTCCCGGATGGTTCATGGCTTTACAGATACACTTCGGAAGTGAGTGACGGTAAATCATCTACAGAACTGCACACAAATCGTTCCCTGTTGAGATCAATGGAGGATCATGTGCCTGTGGGGGTTTTCATACAGCAAGAAGGCAGAAGAAACAACAGCACCTACGAGGTGATGGGCCTTGCATACGTGGAGAAGTTCGATGGAACGCACTTCCTGCTGCATGGCGAGCCTATTGACATAGAAGACGCTCCAATTAACGAGAATGCAATTCCGCCCTTCGCACCATTTGATCCATCGGAGGATAGAATTACGGCCATCATGATGAATCAGAGAAGGAAGGGATTTCAAACCGGCCTTCGTAGGCTATATCATGAAAGGTGCAGCCTTTGCGAGATAGGATATCATTTCAGGGGGGAGCCAATAGGGCTCCAGGCCGCACACCTGATACCAGTGGGTGAACATGGCACTTCAAAGGATCTGCGCAACGGAATACTTCTCTGCAATAACCACCATTCACTATTTGATCGTTATCTGTGGACTTTCGATGAGGATTTCAGGGTTGTTGTAAAAGACGATCCCACATTCAGAAGATCAGCGGAAAACAACCACATTCTAAAGACAGAAGGGGCAAGACTTCCAAATCTGCCGGACAGGGAATATGACCTTCCTGCCATGGAGGCGATCAGGTACAGGATGGATCAGTTTGAAAGAACACAATAGGCCTCTTACGACAGCTTTGGTTTATTCCTGACCTTCTTTCTTCCAACGTGTCCTGGCTTGTGGTATTCAAGGCCCAGGACAAAATCAACAATTCCCATGAAGAATAATGCATAACCTGCATAGATCATTCCAGTGCGGTTGTAAGTGTATGCGAAGAATGCAATCAGAAAAATTATGGCGGTTCCGACCAAAGACAGTATGAACGCTTCATATTCACGGTCCCTGAAGTAATGTTCCTCTATGAACGCTATGACAATTGCAGCGATTCCTAGGATCCAGATGGGTTCCTGCGAAGTAAGTGAGGTGGTGGAAACACTGATAGAACCAGGCAGGTATTTCCCGATAAAACCCAGTATGATGAGCGGTGAAACAAGAAGCAACCCTCGCAACAGGTAAAGAATCCCTCCCAAGAGCATGGAAATCTTCATGAGGCAACACCGAAAAACAAACCAGTTACTAAAAAGTTTTCAGGAACTGCACAGTTCCTGACTATTCCGTTCCCCTTGATTTCCGCTGCTTTTTTGCAGCGATCTTTCCTGATCTTTTTCTTTTCTGCTTCTCATATTCCTGCAGCGCAACTCCTGCTATGTATGCGGCGGCCGCTGCTATCTCTGCATAAAACGGTGCCACTCCCAGCTTGACGAGTGAGAAATAGACAGCAAAAGCCCCAATAATGCCGGCGACCACGTGCACAAAGTCCTTGTAAAGCACATAGGCAACAACAAATCCCAATATGGCTGCGCCAATTGCGTAGTAGTCGCCCAGAGTGTACAATTTCTGCAACTGGATTACGTCAATACAAATCAGGTAAACCAGCAATGCAAATCCTGCAGAGAGGCCCACTCTTACTATGAACGTCAGGATCACCGCCCCGATAATGGCCCCGATCGCGACGGCTATGACTATTGGAACAGAGGTATACCCAAGATAGTTTATCAGGTTATATGTAAAATATCCTCCCAGGTAAAGTCCTGCAGCAGAAAAAATGACTTTCCACGATTCATTGCCACGGAAGATTAGTGCAATTCCAATGATGAGCAGCCCAACTAGCATTAAAGTGAGTTCAAGGCTGGTAAGGCCAGTTGGGAGGGCAATAGCACTCCTGAACAGGTCCCTGAAATACTGTAGTGTTGGTATGGACATCGAAGTTCTAACTTAGGGGAATATAAATATCTTTGTCATGAGTTATTCGGGAATTCGATCCTTGTTTCCAGAAACGAAATCACTTTCCAATCTTACTTCGCTTCAGTATCACAGCCGTGGGCACTGATATTGCGGTGATCAAAAGGAAGAAGAGGAAGTATGGGGAATCATAGAACGGCGTCGCAGGGATATCGCCTGAGGCAAAATAGTCAGTTTTGTTGCTCAGGTTAAGATGTGAAGAACCAGTTTGACTGTAAGCAAGCAATGTGGTATTGATCTGCATGGGGAGAGGGAAGTCAGACGATATGCCGCCCGAAGGGCTGATGGCAGGATAGCTGAAGTTAGTCGGAATATATTCTGAAATGGGGGAGAGGTCAAGCGGGGTTCTTACTGTCCCAGATCCGGAACCGGTGAAATCATACATGTCTATAGGTATATTGGAGAAGGCAACCAGCTTGTTGAGCGGCGGGAGGTTCCAGTTGTAATCGATGAAATCAAGCATTGAGGTGTGTGACATTATTGTTGTGGAAACATAGTTCTCTTTTGAAAATGGGGAGATCACTATGAATGGCACCCTGAAGCCAAGTTGGTTTCCAGCTACGACAGGAGGCGCGACCGAGTCGTAGAAACCGCCTCCCTCATCGTAGGTGATGAAGATGGATGTGGTATTCCACTCAGGGCTGTTCATTATCTTGTAAATGAAATAAAGCAGGAACTGTTCTCCATAAAGCATGTTGTCCGGAGGGTGCTGGCTGTATCCGCTCGCTCCTCCTCCAATCGGAGATATCCATGAAACTGAAGGAAGCGTTCCATTCCCAGCCTCCGAGATCAGGGAATTCCAACTCTTCACGTTTGAACCATGGCTGCTTATCCCCTGTATGAACGGAAGGATGTAAGCGCCATCAGCTGGGTTCTTGATGTAGTACCCCCATGATATCCCGTAACTATCCAACTCACCGAATATTGTCTGGTCAACAGGGATGTACGGAGGCTGTCCATAATCATTTTTCACAGGGGAATATCCCGCCAGACTGAAGAGTCTGTTAGGCACTGTTTCAGACAGTGTAGAGGAGAAGTATGTTGCACCGATTGAAAACTCGGAAGCAAGGTCCCATTCGAGAGCCATCTGAGACTGCCCAAAGTAATGCATCGAAGCCGGCCCAGAATAACTCAGGAACTGATTCATCTTCCCATTATTCCAGTCACCGTGATATGCTGTATAGCCCTCAACGGGATTGGCAGAAGAATACGATCCGTTGGGAACCTGAGTAAGCCCTTGAGCCTGCGGATTTGTAAGAAAGAGATTTTCCTGCTTGCCCGCGATCGTAGCGGTCAGGTTGTGATGATTTGGATATACGCCAAAAATATTGTCAAAACTATGATTTTCCATCATGATAAAGATCATGTGCTTTATGGGGGTTTTAGTGGAACCCGTAGTCTGTACTCCAGCCGAATCTGCAAGCGAGGAAAAATAGGTGAGAGCGAGTAACGCGACAGTCAGCAATACAATAGTTTTCATGAATCTCAAGCAGCATCATCCTCATGATCATCCAAAGGTTTCCAGGTAAGGGAATATATCATATACGAGAGAAAAAAGATTCCCACTGATACGAGTACCAGATTCTCGTAACCAGTATAGTACAGCAGCGAGTAGGCAACCAGGAACAGCATGAGAATGACAATAGTGGTAACGGAATGCAGTGCAATTCTGACCGGTGTATGTTTCATACCCGACACATTTGAAATGACAAGCGCAGGTGGTACTGCTGGAAGGGCAACCACAATGGCCAGGACAGTGAATTCCATATTGTTAAGCACAGGCCCGGTGTTCCCATACATCCCTACAAACAGGGAAATCCCCAGGGTAAGGGCAAATACCTCTATTGAAGTATTCCTGTTCCCGATTGAAACCGATATGAGTAGATTAGAAATCACGATTCCTACCATGAGACCTGCAATTGAAGCAGCGATCTCCGAAAACGATCCTATGAGAAATATCACCCCTGAAATCTCAAGATAAAGCATGAGAGTACAAGTCTCCAGAAGAGAGATGACTATCCAGAAAAAAGAGAACCTCAATGCTCTGCTTCAATGCGTATTGTTCGATTAAACTTTACGGGAAGATCCATGCTCTGGGTATGCAGCGATGGGGCCATAATGCATGAATCGATATCGTTGAGGTTGCCGATCTATGGAAAAAGATTATTACGTCTGAAAAGTTAAGGAATCCTGTATCGCGTTGGAAGACATTGATGCTCATGGGTACGATAGGATTTTGAGAGGGTGCAGGTACTGGTAAACATAAGGCGGCTGGTTCTGGATGTTGATAAGTCACTGGACAGGCCCACACTTGTGGATCTCGTTGATGTGATCTCGCATGTGCAGGGTGTTGAAGGCGTCAACATAACCGTGACGGAAATGGATGTTGGAACAATGGGGCTTAACATAACAGTGGAAGGGCAGGCCATTGAATACGACACTCTGGTGAGCAACATCGAAGAGACTGGTGCAGTTATTCATTCGGTTGACGAGATAGCTGCCGGCAAGAAACTCATTGAAAACATAAGGCCTTAGACATAGAAGATGAAGAAACTTTTTCCTGTAGTCCTGGGTCTTACGGACGGGATAATCACCTCGCTGGTTTTCACCGCGGGGCTCATCTCATCTTCAGGGACAATTCAACTTATGACTATTCTGAAGGTTTCAGTCGGTTCGAGCCTTATTGGGGCATTCAGCTACTTTATTGCAAAGTACACAGAACTGAGGGACGAGCTCATCAGGAGTGGAAAGAGGCTCAACCCGTCAAGGCCGATGCATCTCCTGAAGAGTTCACAGGGGCTCGCAATAGTGCTTCAGTCCACAGGAGAGGCACTTCTGGCCTTGGGTAGCGGTTTCACGGGAGCCTTCATGACCACATTTCCTTCCGATTTGTTTCCAGGTTCCGGGATAGTCTCGATGATATTTGCCGTGACAATACTTGCCATAATGGGTGGTCTGATCTCAAGGTATCTTCATGGAGGGCCGATCAGATGGGCATTGACATTTGCTGTGATGGGGATAATAACCACTGTTCTTGGTATATTTCTCGACATCGTATAGGGATGTCCAGTCTGCATCTGTTGTTTCCCTGAATATTACGGGGTTTAGCCCATAGAACTCATGGGGATGCAGGGTGAAAGACTGTTTTGCCAGGAATAAAGCGGGTGTACCCTCATGCTTGCACTTTCACTGTCTCTTCCCGGAAAGCCTGCCTATTCCCATTGAAGAAAGCCATCAAAACTCCTGTTTTGTGGTTCTAAAACATGTCAGGACTTAGAAGGATGGAAATAAACTGCATCAAGAAAAACGCGGATCGTTCGGAAATTGCAGTAGTGGGGGGGATATAGATAACATCAAAAAAAGTTGTGATTTTCAATAATACTATATTAATCAAAGAATATTAACCTGATCTCCCTGCTTTTACCACCACGATACCTTTTCAAGTGCATCAAGGATGTCTTTCTGCTTTCTTGTCCTCTCCAGTTCGCTCATACTGCCATTTGCATCTTCCACAACATGCAGCTTCTCCAGTTCCAGCAGCATTTTCTCCAGCGAGTATCTTTTCATAAGGCCTGATGAGATCATTCCCCTCATGAGCGCCGTCCTTATTATGAGCGATATGAAGAATATGAACAGCATCCCCCTAATGGTTGATTCTTTCCTGACCCTCATGGGGAATATATCCATATCCGTTTTCAGCATGCGGAATGCCTTCTCAATGCTGTCCCTGTTGCGGTATAAGGAGAGGCATTCAAGCGATGTGTATTCACCATTGTAAACGAGCAGGAATCTTCCCATCCTGTTCTCAGCAGCGGAGATGGCGTTGTTCCTTGCCCTTGTTTTGATTCTGCCATCCTCAATCCTCCATGTGAAGTATTTCCCGTAATGAGAAGCAATGGATTCTATCGTTTCTCTCACGTTTGGCCTGATCTGTAATTTCCTAAATTCCCTGACCATTAGGCACTATGTTCTTATGTTTTCCCCTGTTTTGCAGGTTAGAAAGAGTTATAGGATAATGTGGAATTACACATTATGTCATTCATAAGATACAAGAAGATCGG
>JAJYRT010000109.1 GCA_021793945.1 Thermoplasmata archaeon | reverse complement strand
ATGTTCTCAACAACCCTCTGGGCCTCTGACAGTATCCACGGTGTAACCGGGCATGTTGGTGCAGTCATTGTCATCTTGATGTATACGCGGTCACCCGTAATCTGAACGTCATAGACAAGGCCGAGGTTGACGATATCCATGCCGATCTCGGGATCGGACACAACCTTCAGCTCCTCGAGTATTTCTTCCCTGGTTACCATATTATTTTCACCAATTGATTAATAAAATACCACTACTTAACGATTATCTCACAGCGGAGAAAATAATTCCGGGTAGTGATCCGGAGAAAATCTCGGAACAAATGCATTTCTCACGCTCTCCTCAATTAGCCTGTCCCTGGAAAGCTTGTTTCCTGATATCTTCCCCACTATGCCCGCGGACTGGCCAATGTCAGCTTCCCCGTACAGGCTGAGGAATGCCTCGGATTCAGTTCTGCCGCGCTTTACGAGAGCCACGATATTCTCCGGCACCTGGAACCCGCTGCTCACCCCCACGGTTATCCTGCCTTCCCTGTCGATCACGGAACAGTAGTGGAAATCAAAATAGGCCTGGTTCATGGGATTATAGATGATCCCCGACTCAATCCCGATGGAATAGTCAAAATCGTCCAGCCCCTTCATTGCCCTTTGTGTCGCCAGCTTTGCCGTGTCATCCCCGAAGGGCTGTTCCGTGGGGAGATCATATCCGGTGAATTTCCTGTAGCTGGTATTTTTCATTAATGTGGATATGTAACCCTTCACCGCCTTGATTTTTAGTTCATTTCTCGTGGAAACGGATATTCTGACAGGTTTTATCCTCCTGCCTCCCGGTGTAATCTCTCCGGAGACTATTCTGGAGGAGCTTAGCGGAAACAGGTCTTCGGCAAGGATAGAAGGGATGGTGATAATCCTCAATGGCTTTAGCCCGTTTGCAATGCGCCTCCTGTTGATATCCAGGGCGGATCGCTCGGTTTCCCTTGACACAACCATGCAATCGTATTCCGCAACTGTATCGGAGTTTCCCCTCCTGGATCCCAGAGGTACTATCTCATAATCCCGCGAATACCTGTCCATGAACCTTCTCAGGGCTTCCCTTCTTCTTTGGTAAGGTATTGCCGGGTAATCCTTGTTCCCCTTTGCATAGTCATCTGTGGTAAGCCCGATGATAACATGGTCTCCCATATCGATTGCGGTCTTGAGAAGTATCCTGTGTCCCTTATGCATCCTGCTGAACGTGCCTCCAACAAGAGTAGTCATGCGTATGTGAATTCAATGTGAGTGATTAATGCTTTGTTCGGGAGGTATGGCTGCTGGAATCGGGCCTGCCGAATTCATGCAGAAATATTTATACCCTTTTGTGACCTGAAAAGATGGATGAAAACAAAGGCGAGATGGCTAAGATGCACACGCTGCGGCCATGAATTCATTTCAGCTCCTGACGCCATGGCCCCGGTTTTCGGAGTATTCACCAGCAAGGTAACTGCTGCATGCCCTTCGTGCGGAAAAATATCGGAGTGTATTGTGATCAGGTCTGCAAGGGATGGAAATAAGTGATCCGTTGACGTTTGCCATCACAGCTTTCCGGGTGAAAGCGGTTTGCTCCCATCGCCTAATGGGCGAGGTGAAATTTCGCCGAACTATGCTTAGAGCGAAAACTTAAATTAAGTCCGCACCTTTTTAGGTGTATAAAATGAGTCTCAGAAGCCAGATGAAAGTAAACAGGAGAATGATCTCCGCATTTCTTACGGGGCAGGCGCATGATCTCTACGGGCTTCTGGGTATAGCCTTAGTATCACTCATTATATTTTTTCTCACCTACGGCAACATTGCCATAAGCATACTTTCACTTCTTATAATCGCATTTTCAATGGGAATACTGGTGGACCTCTGGGCCCACGGATTCACGCACTGAATCACTTTGCTTCGGCAAGGGACTCTTCTTCCTTTATGACCTTTGACAATCTCTCAATGGCCACCGGGATCTGGTCATCCTCTGGGTAGGTGAAATTGAGCCTCATGGAGTTCTTTTTCTCTCCCTTTGGGTAGAATGCTGATCCGCTTACATATGCGACATTGTTCTTTATTGCCCTTCCTACCATGGCTGTCGTGTCTATGCTTTCATTCAGGGTTGCCCAGATGAACATCCCGCCGTCTGGTTTAGACCAGGTGGAACCCTCGGGGAAATATTCATCAAGGGCCTTCAGCATCAGGTCAAGTTTCCTGCCGTAGAGTTTTATGGTTTTCGGTACCTGCTTGTATATTATGCCGCGCTTGAGGTATTCATAGGCGATATACTGGGCAAGGGTGTTTGTTGCAAGGTCAAGAGCCTGCTTCAGGACATTGATCTTGTCTATAACGCTTACCGGCCCGACAGTGTATCCGATCCTCAGTCCCGGTGTCATGACCTTCGAAAGGGTTCCGAGATAGATCACGTTGCCATCCCTGTCAAGGCTCCGTATAGTTGGGATTTTCTGCCCGTGGTATCTCAGTTCTCCGTATGGGTTATCCTCCACTATGGGTATCTCATTCTCGTTTGATATTTCAAGCAGCCTCTTCCTGCGTTCCAGGGACATGGTATATCCGGCTGGGTTCTGGAAGTTCGGTATTGTGTAGATAAACTTAGGCTTAATTCCCTTTGACTTGAGATCAGAGATTTTCTTTTCAAGGAGGTCAATGCGCATCCCGTTCTCGTCCATGGGTATTCCCTGCATGTCGACACCGTTCGCATTGAATGCTGATATAGCCCCAACGTAGGTAGGAGCCTCCGTAATCGCGGTCTCTCCTGGTGTGACAAGAATTTTTCCAAGTGAATAGAGTGCCTGCTGAGAACCGGATGTTACTATTATGCCCTTTTCTTCCGAATCTATATTTTCAGTGTCTTTTATGAGCTTCTTTATCTCGGTCCTGAGTTCATTGAGGCCCCCAGTGTTCCCATATTGCAGCGCATATTTGCCCGAATTCTTCAGTACGTATGTGATGATTTCCTGGATCTCATCTATGGGGAATGTATCCGGATTCGGCATTCCTCCACCGAGGGAAATAAGGCTCGGGGAAGAAGCAAATTTCAAAAGTTCCCTTATTTCCGATGGTTTCATGTATCCTACGAGCTGCGAAAATCTGAAATTCATAACTACCAGCACTAACATTGCAAATGCTCTAATAAAAGTAACCAATTAGAAAATCAAATAAATTCGAAGAAATAAGAAAAATTCAATGAAAAAGTATTTTATAATCCTAGAAATCAAACCCGGATGGAAGCGGATAGAGTTACCTGGAAAATCAGCATCATCGGTGCGGTCGGGACCGGTAAAAGCTCGTTGATTTCCAGGATTGTCTACGACTCTGATTCCGCAATAGGACTGAGGAAACAGATAGCAAGGAAGAAATTGATGCTTGATTACGGTGGGTCAAGAGTTAACGCTGATCTCCTCTTTATAGAATCGGAAGAGGGGATCGATACCGAAAAGCTTGTTTCCGGTTCTAACGTTATAATAACCACAGCAGACCTCACCAACAGGAAATCCCTGTCGGAAGCTGAATCGATCCTCGGTAACCTGGACCGGTCAAAATCACCTGCTGTAAAAATAGTAGCAGGCACGAAGCTTGACAGAAAATATGAGGCAGTACTCTGGGATGAGGATTTCCAGAAACTGGAAAAGAAGTACGGGATTAAATATTTCTTTGTATCATCCAGGGATGCGGTTTCAGTGAAGGAAATGATGCAATATATAATCAATGAACTTCTCCAGAGGTTCTACGCAAAGAGGAAGAAAAATGCCTAGGGCTGTATGCAACCCCCTGGTTTTTCACATCTCAGGAGACAGAAGCCCGTCCTACCTTAACGGAAAATACAGGGTGGGCAGGGTACTTGATGACAACCTCATTCTTGAGCCTTATGAAGCCCTCTTCCTTTACTTCACCGGAAGAATCGTCCCCGAAAATGCCCATTACCGGAGCACAATTGCAATCCTGAATGCATTCATAACGGACAGGGATGATTATGATACGTTCAGGATTTACTTTTATCTCAAGTCAAAGGGCATGCTGGTCAGGAGGGACGGTAGAATCCTCATGTTCGGGAAAAAGAACGACAGGAAGGCCAATCACCCGCTAAGGGTCAAGGGGGAAAATTCAGAGATCACGTTCGAGGAACTGGCGGTAACAGCCCCATCCCTTTATTCAACCATGGACGACGAGGGCGACATCACCCTCTTTGCAACCGCCAGGGTGGACCCGGTGGGGGAGACCTTGTATTCATGGCCCGGCAAGGAATCTGTGTATGAGGCAGGTGGCAGGTTTTACCTTGATCCCATGCCAGGATCGGAATGGCTGGGTTCAATATTTGCGGACAAAATTCTGCTGACGGATATGGAAGCAAGGCACATCCTCGGGCAGGAAACCGGAAATGGGGATGCCGGCGGTGCCGCAGCATACAGCGTTTACGAGGACCTGGTCAGCAGGAAGCTCATAGTGAGAACCGGCTTCAAGTATGGCGCAAACTTCAGGGCATACAGGAAAAGCATGTCCGAACACGCGGAGTATCTCATACATGTAATGGCCGGAACTGATCAATGGTACCGGGTCAGCAGGGCCGTAAGGCTTTCGCATGGCGTGCGAAAATCCATGATCTTTGCAGGAATGCGTGAAGGAAAGATAGAGTACGTCTCAATATCCAGGATACTGGACTTTTTTTCAGGGGAATGAAAAGCGCTTCAAGGCTGGATTGAGATCAGGCACACCGGTAATTTGTGATTCTTCAAGTTTCCAGTTGACGATAAAAAGAAAGGCAACTTTCTTTAATCCCGGCAAAAATCCGCATAACACAACACGGGAAATGTCATTCATTCAGACATGCTGACAGGATCAATGGATCGCTGTAAGCTAAGCCATTTGCAGGTGGTGAGAGTTCGCTAAATGGCTCTCAGACCTGGGCTTCAAAGTCGTCTATGGTATACTTGAATTCAGAATAGTTCGATATTTCCCCGCGGTTCTTCAGTATCTCTCTTGCCAGGAGCCAGTAAATCACAGCCAGTGATCTCCTTCCCTTGTTGTTTGTCGGTATGATGAGGTCAATGAAATCCGTCTTGTTATTTGCATCGCAGAGCGCGATTATGGGCACTCCTATCTTCTTTGCTTCCTTTACTGCCTGTGTGTCAGCCAGAGGGTCGGTCGCTATAATCACCTTTGCCTCCTTGTAACTATCAAGCTGCGGGTTTGTGAGCGTTCCGGGTATAAATCTCCCGATAATGCTTGAGGACCTTACAACCTCTGAAAATTTAGAAACCGGCCTGAATGCGTATTGCCTCTGGGCAACCACAAGTATGTCGGATGGACTGAACCTTGCCAGCATCTTTCCTGCAGTGATAAGGACGCTGTTGGTCATCTTTATATTAAGGATGTACAGCCCGTCATCCCTTATCTTGAAAATGTAATCTTTCATGTCCTTGGACTTGACCTGAGTCCCGATGTGGACGCCCGACTTCTGGTATTCTTCCTCTGGAATCAATAACTCTTCTGCATTCATCAAAGCACCTTTAATTAATACGCAATGGGTGATATTTCGATCGCATATATTTATTGTTGCATTTCTAATGCTGCGACCGTTTACACGTATGGCTTCCTGTCCGCAGCGATCAAAGCCGGCTCTTCAGGTACAGTTTCCAGCCCTCACGTACTGCCCTGGATATATCTCGTTGTCCGGGACACCCTTCTGAACTGGAGTAACCGGCACTGTATTCTCAGGGAAAGGATCTGGCGGAGGCGTAACCGAGTACCCTGTCTGGAGGATATACTGCTTCACCGACTGCTGGTTATACTGCACGCAAAAGCTGCCCGGAGAGCCCAGGGTTACTTCATAGGCGGTCATGACATTTATCTGGGCCGCATCCGGAATCCCGCCTTCCAGTATCTCTATTACTGATTGTGGGGGGACCCCGAACACAAAGCAGGCGAGGTCGTTTTGAGATCCAAGGTTTAACGGGGCCAAAGCATAATTTGAACCCGGGCCCTGAGGAGTGGCCGCAGATACCTGGTCTGACCCTAACCAGAAGGCAGAGGGCTGTCCATTAATTTTTCCGGTGTACACGGCATAGAAAGCGTTGCCGAAGTAATATGGGGGAGAGATGTTCTCAACCCCTCTGTAAAGTACGCATGCGGCATATTTCGACGAGGCATTGGAGAGGCGATAAGACACCACATCCTTCCCATACTGCGGGGCGTTGGTGGCGGAGACTGAAATTGCCGAAACAGCTGGAGAAACACGTCTCGGCAATCCCCATATCATAAGCTTCCGGTCGAGGTACTCAATTTCCCTGATTATCATAGATACATTACTCAACACTCGATTAAAAATGTAACCCATGTCGATGTGCAACAATCA
>JAJYRT010000108.1 GCA_021793945.1 Thermoplasmata archaeon | reverse complement strand
CAGAGCCAGAAGCAGTTTCCTTTTCCGTATTATTTTCATGTCTTTCTTTGCTATCAACCAGGATTTCCAAAATCTCACATAATCACTCCTTCACGAGCTTCAGGTAAACTTCTTCGAGGCTGGCACTAGTCTCCCTCACAGACTTAATCTTCCCACCAGCTCCCACAATAGCATTTACAATCTCTGGTGTCTCTTTATCCGGATCTGACATTTCAACAGATAAAGTGTTGTCCTGTGCGTGAACTTCACGCGGCATTCTTGCCCTGACAGCACCCATTATCCTGCTGTTCAGTTCTTCCAGCACAAAAGTGGTTCTCCTGCCCCCTATAGCAGCTTCAAGATTTTCAGGGGTGTCAACAGCAATCATCCTTGTATTGAGCACACCAATTCTATCGCAAATCCTCTGTGCCTCATCTAGATTATGCGTATTGAGGAAAATTGTCCTGTTTTCCTTTTTCAAATCGAGAATTGTGTCTCTGATGACTTTGGATGCTTCCGGGTCCAGGTTGGCAGTTGGTTCATCCATGAAAAGGATTTCGGGCTCATGAACGAGGGCCCTCACAACTGCCACTTTCTGTTTCATTCCTTTTGAAAACGAAGCTACAGGTGCGTCTTTCCGTTCCCACAAATCCAGCATCTTCATGTATTTCTCAATGTTTTCATGCAACCTTGACTCTGGGAATTCATACATCCTGCCAAAAAACTCCAGATTTTCATATGCACTAAGTGATTCATACAGGCCAACATTATCATGCACTATCCCAATCATTTTCCTTATCTTCATTACATCTTCTTTTTCGGAAATATCGAAGCCGCCAACCGATGCATTTCCCTCTGTCTTTGATATGAGACAGCAAAGCATCCTTACTGTCGTTGTCTTGCCTGCACCGTTAGGTCCGAGCAGTCCAAAAACCTCACCTTTTTGGACTTGAAATGAAAGATGATCTACTGCAGTTGTATTGCCGAATCTCTTTGTTAATCCATCGGCTTTGATCATTACCATGAATTGTTCACTTCTTCTGATTTATAATCTGGTACAGAATAGATGTTTTGATGAGACTGAAAATCATTTATGACATCTTCTACATCTTATTCATTGTTTTACAAAATACAAAAATCCACTTGAAAGCCATAATGCAGATTCACTGAAAAAACATAAGATGTGTGACGTGTATTCAGACCATTAATACTTAATGAGAATAGATTTCTTCTCCTTATTTCTTTCTGCAGTGTGGTAAGAAATGGAACAAGGTAGTTTTCCGTTGATTGGAGAAAAATTTCCTGAGATAAAAGTGGAAACGACTCATGGAATGATAGACCTGCCAGCCAGCTACAAAGGGAAATGGTTTATGCTCTTCAGCCACCCTGGAGATTTCACCCCCGTATGCACAACCGAGTTTTTTTCTTTTGCCAAGAGAATAGAGGATTTCAGGAAGCTTAACACTGAACTGATAGGGCTTTCAGTGGACAGTACCATAAGCCATATAGAGTGGGTGAACTGGATAGAGGAGAACCTGAAAATGAAAATACCGTTCCCTGTCATTGGTGATCCAATGGGACGGGTTGCCACAAGAATGGGCATGCTTCATCCTCAGTCCTCTGCTGCAACCGTTAGGGCAGTTTTCATTGTTGATCCGAACTCCGTGGTCAGGCTCATTATGTACTACCCACTTGAAATCGGGAGAAATGTCAATGAACTCCTAAGAGCGATAAAAGCACTGCAGATGACAGATAAGTACAAGGCCGCAATGCCTGCAAACTGGCCTGTTAATGAGATCATGGGTGACAAGGTTATCAACCCTCCCCCAAAAACCGTTGAGAGTTCAAAGGAAAGGCTGAAAGAATTCAAGGGGTATTCATGGTGGCTGACCCACAAGGAAATTCCGGAAAATGAAGTGAAGGAAGCAAAGGAAATTTCCAAGGTTGGAAAATCAGACTGAATTTCACCAAATGGAACCTGCAGAGTGTCCGCAATTCCATTCCCATAATTTTACTGCCATTAACGCCTCATGGATAATATCGACAAGCTGCAGGAAGAATGTATGTCCATCGGTCCTGACATAGGCGTTTTTTATCGTCAAATTAGAATTTCAGGTAATTTGTTCTTGCGGGAAAATTCATCGGCTCAGAAGACCATAAAGAAATATGAACGTTCCAACGGCCAAGGGTATGAAGAAATTCGGATGGACCCCACGGATATAAAACAGGATTGCACTTAGCGCCCAGAATATTATCCCCATTAACATGAACCGAAATTTCATATTTCTACTACTTTGAATGTTTCAGCAAACAGATCCGGAAGTCTCACTGTTCCTGGGATCAGGATGTGATGCCAATTTATGAAGTGTGAGTTTCTATAAACTATTTTTCATGCAGGTTTAACCGAAGGCGTTCAGTACCAGCTTTCAGCATTCTGTTCCCAAAACGGGACACTTTCCCTTTATTTAACGAATTTCAGCACTTTTAATATATTCCCAGAGCAGAAACCGATTAATTGCTAGGGTAACAAAGCCTGGCCAACTGTGCAGTAACTAATATGCAACATAACAAATGGGAATTATGATTTTATAGAAGGCTTATTGATATGAATGCTTTAGAGATCCACCCATCTCCTCTTTATTCCCGGAACTTTGTCAAAATCGTTGTCTTCGCTGAGCAGTTCGGCAATAGCTGCCCGCTTCATGGAAGAGGCTATTAATGCGTCACTGGGTTTTGGGCAGTAATTTATCAAATCCTTCATCACATGATAATCATTTTCCTCAAGTGGTAGGATGGAAGTAAACGGGATTATCATAGAATCGATGAACTCCAGAGTCACTTCAACCGGAATGGAATATTTCTTCTTTGAAACGTAAACTAACTCGTCAAGAACAATAATGTTTGTGAAGGTTCTATTATTGGAAAGTTCATCCTCGTAATGCCCTATGAATCTGTCTAAGAATTTGCCTGGTGTATTCATGTATATGAAAAAGTTTGTGTCGATAAACACTCCGGTCAAAATTCATCCTCCAACGAGTATTCTTTTGCTTCACCTGGTAATGGAGCCTTGGCATCTTTCAACGAGAGTACAGCTTCTTTGTGTTTCTTAGCGATCTTCTCAAATAGAGCCTTATCGAATTTTTTAGAAGGTTTAAGTGTAATACCATCGTTAACACTCACTGTCAGATCATCCCCTTCTTCTATCCCAACCGCATCCCTCAGCGCCTTAGGAAGAATCACGTACCCTTTTTTCCCGACTTTTAATTTTAGCGACAAACTGGCCCACCTCTAGTAAAACTAGTTCAACTATTAATGGTTTTGCCCCCACCTATCATAACAATATTCTTTCAATTGTTGCTGAACTTCTGGCTGCTTTATTTGGCCCCTCTTATGAAAGTAAGATTTTACTCAATCGATAATTAAACCGTTATTTTTTTGGGGTGGACAAAATATTGATAAGCCCATCTTCATCTCAAGATGCACTGGAATTACCAAATATTACTATCCTTATGTTGAAGTGCGCTGATTAAAGGTAAAGGGTAAAGAATTGAATTGGCTCTTCAAGGTGTCATTGTGTGATTTTTAGCAACCTTCAAGTTGTGCTGCATTCAATACTTCCGGTATAGTTGCTACCGGCAGAATTATTATATGATTCAAGGACGTTTAATTCAATAAGTAGGAGCATAGAAATGGATGGGATAGGGCACATTACAATACTGGTCAGAGATTATGATGAAGCTTTGGACTTTTACACTAGAAAACTTGGATTCCATAAAATCAGAGACGATAAGTTTGGGGAAAACTTTCGCTGGATTTCAGTTGCACCTAAAGAGGACTGCGAAACATTACTTGTGTTTGTGAAGGCCGATACCACCGAGAAGATAAAAGCAATTGGTAAACAGTCTCCAGATCATGTCCTGATTACAGTTGACACCAGCGACATCGACAACGACTATAGTGAAATGAAGAAACGTGGCGTTAAGTTTCGTGGTGAACCAGAGAGCGTTATGTGGGGAAAGGAAGTAGTTTTCGAAGACCTGTATGGAAACCTGTTTGATCTGGTGCAACGGAACAACCTTTGATTCTATTAAAAAACTTAGACATTGCCCCAGAATTCTGACAATCTGCAGGTCCAACTCAATGAGATCTGGCCCAAAGTTGAATCAATCTTTTTGGAATCATACCTTATATCTACCTATTCATCAGCACTAAATGGGATTTTTTTGTTGGTATGAATAATAATCTGCAATCGAAATCTAATCCTTTATTTGCAGGATTTGGAAAAAATTATGAAGTTTAAATACACATTGCCTTCCTGAACTTAAATGAAATCATTAAAAATTATAAACAGGAAACTATCAAAGCTGATTTAACCCTGTATCCTCCCACATTTAATTCTCAAGACAGGACACTTTCCCTCTATTTAACGAATTTCAGCACTTTTAATATATTGCCGAGTCATAAACCGATACATTGCGAGGGTAACAAAGCCTGGCCAACTGTGCAGGACTTAAGATTCTGTCTCGTAGGAGTTCGTGGGTTCGAATCCCATCCCTCGCATACTATACATTTTTCAAAAATGGAGAAACCCCTTTACATCGGTTATTACAGGTTCGAATCAGAAAGTGGAAAAAGAGTGTATAACTCAAAACATTTTTCCAATTCAAAGTAATTAGCCAACCCTCTGAAATAGCTATTTTTCGCATAATAGCTAAGTCATCACGGTTAAAAGACCTCCATCAATTTATAAATGTGATCTTATGCCTAAAAAGGGTATCAGCTTCATTATGTTTTCAGGAACTGCGGACAAATTTATTCCGCTAGGTGTCCTGACTCAGTCTGCCGTTAATCTGGAGATGCCCGTCTCTATTTTTGTTACTGGATGGGCCATTCCGGCATTCACTAAAGGCGGAAAAGAGAAAGTAAACAGAATGCCAAAAGAATTTGAGGACATGGCCCCGATGCTGGTACAGGGACTGAAAGATATCAAAGCCCCTTCCTGGTATGAAATGCTCAAGGAAGCAAAGGAAATTGGCGACGTCAAGGTGTATTTATGCTCAATGATGTCCCAGGCTTTGAAGATTGACACGAAAAATGGTCTTGATCCAATTGTTGATGACGTAGTTGGGGCTGCAGCTTTCCTTCAGATGTCTGAGGGGAACGACAAGGTCATGATTTGAGGAAGAACATGACAAAAACTGTAGTGGATAGTAGAGGAACAGCCTGTCCTGGCCCAATTACCGATCTAATAAGAGCGTACAGAAAATCAGCAAATGGAGACATAATTGAACTTCTTGCCACGGACCCAGGAGTGAGGGCTGATTCCAAGGCCTGGTGTGAAAGGACAAACAACGAACTCATTAGCATGGAGGAAAAAGACGGAATATTCACTGTAGAAATAAGAATAAGTGGGAAAAAAGGGTAGTTGGAATTTATTTTATGATATGGGGTGAATGAAATGAAAAGCATCGCGGTTGTGGGAGGAGGAGCAGGTGGATTGATTTTTGCCAATACAATGGCAAAGGAAATGTCTGATGATATCAGATCCGGAAGGCTCAAAATCAGGATCTTTGATGGATCAGTATATCATGAGTTTCAGCCAGGGTACCTCTCGGTTGCCTTTAAGGGGAAGAATCCAGCAGCTGTGAGAAAATACCTTTCAGAACTTGTTCTTCCGGACGTCGAACTGATTCCGGAGAATTGCTCCAAGGTGGACCTTGACAACAGGTACGTTTTAACAGAGAAAACCGGTAAGAAGTATGAATTTGATGAAGCGATCATAGCTACCGGTTCCAGACCTGACTACAACCAGATACCCGGCCTGTCCCAGGCAAACCACGATTTCCATACAAGTGCCAGTGCTTCTGCAGAACTTTACAAAAGACTCGA
Source organism: Thermoplasmata archaeon (assembly GCA_021793945.1). The sequence continues at coordinate 491 of JAJYRT010000108.1, read as the reverse complement.
AAAGGTAAGATGGGGCAGAATTGTTACAGGCATAGCAGGATTGCCATACAAGTGTCCCCCATCTCCTAATGAAAGTGCATTCCTTCTTGAGGAATATTTCGTGAGGAAAAAGATAAGGAAAGACGTTAAACTCACTTTCATAACACCATTTCTCAGGAGTTATTCCAATGAGACTGTTAACAGTGTCATCGAACCCATGTTCAAAGAACGGAACATCGAGATTATTACGGGTTTCAACCTTGAGAGTGTGGACCCGGAGAAGGAGCTTCTCACATCCATGGAAGGAGATTCTGTTCCCTATGATACTCTCCTGCTGGTGCCACCGCATTCTGGAGCCCCTATTTTCAAAGGCGAGGAATATGCCGATGAGGATGGATGGATCAAGACCGATAAATATGATCTCCATGTGGCAGACTACGAAAATGCCTTTGCAATAGGTGATGCGACCAACCTCCCAATATCAAAGGCAGGTGTTGAAGCCCATTTGGAAG
>JAJYRT010000107.1 GCA_021793945.1 Thermoplasmata archaeon | reverse complement strand
CTTCCAAATGGGCTTCAACACCTGCCTTTGATATTGGGAGGTTGGTCGCATCACCTATTGCAAAGGCATTTTCGTAGTCTGCCACATGGAGATCATATTTATCGGTCTTGATCCATCCATCCTCATCAGCATATTCCACACCTTTGAAAATAGGGGCACCAGAATGCGGTGGCACCAGCAGGAGAGTGTCATAAGGAACAGACTCTCCTTCCATAGATGTGAGAAGCTCCTTCTCCGGGTCCACACTCTCCAGATTGAAACCCGTAATAATCTCAATGTTACGTTCTTTCAACATGGGTTCAATGACACTGTTCACAGTTTCATTGGAATAACTCCTTAGGAACGGTGTGATGAAAGTTATTTTAACATCTTTTCTTAACTTTTTCCTCACGAAATATTCTTCCAGAAGGAATGCACTTTCATTTGGGGAGGGAGGACATTTGTATGGTAATCCTGCTATGCCTGTAACAATTCTGCCCCATCTTATCTTTTCCAGTCTTTTGAATAGTTCTGCCGAAGCACTGGCACTTGTATGGAAATCGTGGTTTGCCTGGGACAGGCCAGGTATCTGGCTGTAGTCCGGTCTGGAACCGGTGGCTATGATCACCTCATCAAATCCAAACTTCTTACCGGTCTTCTCCGTTACAACGTATTTGTTGTCAATGTCTACCCTGGAGCAATTCTCTGGGATCAGTTCAACGTCTGGAAGAACAAGTTCTGAAAGGTATTTTCTCATAGTTGCTGGATTCTTTCCCTTAAAGGCAACTGAGAGGTACCCTGGCTGAAACTCATGATATACTGATCCATCAAAGATCCTGATTTTGAGCCTTCCGGATCTGATATCATCAGACATTTCTTTTGCCATTGTATTGGCAAAAATCAACCCACCTGCTCCTCCTCCCACAACCGCGATACTTTTCATTTCATTCACCATCTATCATAAAATAAATTCCAATTACCCTTTTTTTCCACTTATTCTTATTTCTACAGTGAATATTCCGTCTTTTTCCTCCATGCTAATGAGTTCGTTGTTTGTCCTTTCACACCAGGCCTTGGAATCAGCCCTCACTCCTGGGTCCGTGGCGAGAAGTTCAATTATATCTCCATTTGCTGATTTTCTGTACGCCCTTATTAGATCGGTAATCGGGCCAGGACAGGCTGTTCCTCTGCTATCCACTACAGTTTTTGTCATGTTCTTCCTCAAATCATGACCTTGTCATTCCCTTCTGACATCTGAAGGAAAGCCGCGGCCCCAACCACGTCATCTACAATTGGATCAAGCCCATTTTTCGTGTCAATCTTCAAAGCCTGGGACATCATTGAACACAAATACACCTTGACGTCGCCAATTTCCTTTGCTTCCTTGAGCATTTCATACCAGGATGGGGCCTTTATATCTTTCAGTCCCTGTACCAGCATCGGGGCCATGTCCTCAAATTCTTTTGGCATTCTGTTTACTTTCTCTTTTCCGCCTTTAGTGAATGCCGTAATGGCCCATCCAGTAACAAAAATAGAGACAGGCATCTCCAGATTAACAGCAGACTGAGTCAGGACACCAAGCGGAATAAATTTGTCCGCAGTTCCTGAAAACATAATGAAGCTGATACCCTTTTTAGGCATAAGATCACATTTATAAATTGATGTAGGTCTTTTAACCGTGATGACTTAGCTATTATGCGAAAAATAGCTATTTCAGAGGGTTGGCTAATTACTTTGAATTGGAAAAATGTTTTGAGTTATACACTCTTTTTCCACTTTATGATTCGAACCTGTAATAACCGATGTAAAGGGGTTTCTCCATTTTTGAAAAATGTATTGTATGCGAGGGATGGGATTCGAACCCACGAACTCCTACGAGACAGAATCTTAAGTCCTGCACAGTTGGCCAGGCTTTGTTACCCTCGCAATGTATCGGTTTATAACTCGGCAATATATTAAAAGTGCTGAAATTGGATGATTGAGAGGAAAGTGTCCTGTCTTGAGAATTAAATGTGGGAGGATACAGGGTTAAATCAGCTTTGATAGTTTCCTGTTTATAATTTTTAATGATTTCATTTAATTTCAGGAAGGCAATGTGTATTTAAACTTCATAATTTTTTCCAAATCCTGCAAATAAAGGATTAGATTTCGATTGCGGATTATTATTTATACCAACAAAAAAATCCCATTTAGTGCTGATGAATAGGTAGATATAAGGTATGATGCAAAAAGGATTGATTCAACTTTGGGCCAGATCTCATCGAGTTGGACCTGCAGATTGTCAGAATTCTGGGGCAATGTCTAAGTTTTTTAATAGAATCAAAGGTTGTTCCGTTGCACCAGATCAAACAGGTTTCCATACAGGTCTTCGAAAACTACTTCCTTTCCCCACATAACGCTCTCTGGTTCACCACGAAACTTAACGCCACGTTTCTTCATTTCACTATAGCCGTTGTCGATGTCGCTGGTGTCAACTGTAATCAGGACATGATCTGGAGACTGTTTACCAATTGCTTTTATCTTCTCGGTGGTATCAGCCTTCACAAACACAAGTAATGTTTCGCAGTCCTCTTTAGGTGCAACTGAAACCCAGCGAAAGTTTTCCCCAAACTTATCGTCTCTGATTTTATGGAATCCAAGCTTTCTAGTGTAAAAGTCCAAAGCTTCATCATAATCTCTGACCAGTATTGTAATGTGCCCTATCCCATCCATTTCTATGCTCCTACTTATCGAATTAAACGCCCTTGAATCATATAATAATTCTGCCGGTACCAACTATGCCGGAAGTATTGAATGCAGCACAACTTGAAGGTTGCTAAAAATCACACAATGACACCTTGAAGAGCCAATTCAATTCTTTACCCTTTACCTTTAACCAGTTCACTTCAACCTAAGGATTGTAATATTTGGTAATTCCAGAGCATCTTGAGATGAAGATGGGCTTATCAATATTTTGTCCACCCCCAAAAAATAACGGCTTAATTATCGATTGAGTAAAATCTTACTTTCATAAGAGGGGCCAAATAAAGCAGCCAGAAGTTCAACAACAATTGAAAGAATATTGTTATGATAGGTGGGGGCAAAACCATTAATAGTTGAACTAGTTTTACTAGAGGCGGGCCAGTTTGTCGCTAAAATTAAAAGTCGGGAAAAAAGGGTACGTGATTCTTCCTAAGGCGCTGAGGGATGCGGTTGGGATTGAAGAAGGGGATGTTCTGACAGTGAGTGTAAACGATGGTATTACACTTAAACCTTCTAAAAAATTCGATAAGGCTCTATTTGAGAAGATCGCTAAGAAGCACAAAGAAGCTGTACTCTCGTTGAAAGATGCCAAGGCTCCATTACCGGGTGAAGCAAAAGAATACTCGTTGGAGGATGAATTTTGACCGGAGTGTTTATCGACACAAACTTTTTCATATACATGAATACACCAGGCAAATTCTTAGACAGGTTCATAGGGCATTACGAAGATGAACTTTCCAATAACAGAACCTTCACAAACATTATTGTTCTTGACGAGTTAGTTTACGTTTCAAAGAAGAAATATTCCATTCCGGTTGAAGTGACTCTGGAGTTTATCGATTCTATGATAATCCCGTTTACTTCCATCCTACCACTTGAGGAAAATGATTATCATGTGATGAAGGAATTGATAAATTACTGCTCAAAACCCAGTGACGCATTAATAGCCTCTTCCATGAAGCGGGCAGCTGTTGCCGAACTGCTCAGCGAAGACAACGATTTTGACAAAGTTCCGGGAATAAAGAGGAGATGGGTGGATCTCTAAAGCATTCATATCAATAAGCCTTCTATAAAATCATAATTCTCATTTGTTATGTTGCATATTAGTTACTGCACAGTTGGCCAGGCTTTGTTACCCTAGCAATTAATCGGTTTTTGCTCCGGGAATATATTAAAAGTGCTGAAATTGGATGATTGAGAGGAAAGTGTCCTGTCTTGAGAATTGAATGCTGAAAGATGGTACTGAACGACTTCGTTTAAACCTGCATGAAAAATAGTTTATAGAAACTCACACTTCATAAATTGGCATCACATCCTGGTCCCCGGAACAGTGAGACTTCCGGATCTGTTTGCTGAAACATTCAAAGTAGTAGAAATATGAAATTCCGGTTCATGTTAATGGGGATAATATTCTGGGCGCTAAGTGCAATCCTGTTTTATATCCGTGGGTTCCACCCGAATTTCTTCATACCCTTGGCCGTTGGAACGTTCATATTTCTTTATGGTCTTCTGAGCCGATGAATTTTCCCGTAAGAACAAATTACCGGAAATTCTAATTTGACGATAAAAAAAGCCTATGTCAGGACCGATGGACATAGCCCCCATTCTTCCTGCAGATTGTTAATAATATCCATGAGGCGTTAATGGCAGTAAAATTATGGGAATGGAATTGCGGACACTCTGCAGGTTCCATTTGGTGAAATTCAGTCTGATTTTCCAACCTTGGAAATTTCCTTTGCTTCCTTCACTTCATTTTCCGGAATTTCCTTGTGGGTCAGCCACCATGAATACCCCTTGAATTCTTTCAGCCTTTCCTTTGAACTCTCAACGGTTTTTGGGGGAGGGTTGATAACCTTGTCACCCATGATCTCATTAACAGGCCAGTTTGCAGGCATTGCGGCCTTGTACTTATCTGTCATCTGCAGTGCTTTTATCGCTCTTAGGAGTTCATTGACATTTCTCCCGATTTCAAGTGGGTAGTACATAATGAGCCTGACCACGGAGTTCGGATCAACAATGAAAACTGCCCTAACGGTTGCAGCAGAGGACTGAGGATGAAGCATGCCCATTCTTGTGGCAACCCGTCCCATTGGATCACCAATGACAGGGAACGGTATTTTCATTTTCAGGTTCTCCTCTATCCAGTTCACCCACTCTATATGGCTTATGGTACTGTCCACTGAAAGCCCTATCAGTTCAGTGTTAAGCTTCCTGAAATCCTCTATTCTCTTGGCAAAAGAAAAAAACTCGGTTGTGCATACGGGGGTGAAATCTCCAGGGTGGCTGAAGAGCATAAACCATTTCCCTTTGTAGCTGGCTGGCAGGTCTATCATTCCATGAGTCGTTTCCACTTTTATCTCAGGAAATTTTTCTCCAATCAACGGAAAACTACCTTGTTCCATTTCTTACCACACTGCAGAAAGAAATAAGGAGAAGAAATCTATTCTCATTAAGTATTAATGGTCTGAATACACGTCACACATCTTATGTTTTTTCAGTGAATCTGCATTATGGCTTTCAAGTGGATTTTTGTATTTTGTAAAACAATGAATAAGATGTAGAAGATGTCATAAATGATTTTCAGTCTCATCAAAACATCTATTCTGTACCAGATTATAAATCAGAAGAAGTGAACAATTCATGGTAATGATCAAAGCCGATGGATTAACAAAGAGATTCGGCAATACAACTGCAGTAGATCATCTTTCATTTCAAGTCCAAAAAGGTGAGGTTTTTGGACTGCTCGGACCTAACGGTGCAGGCAAGACAACGACAGTAAGGATGCTTTGCTGTCTCATATCAAAGACAGAGGGAAATGCATCGGTTGGCGGCTTCGATATTTCCGAAAAAGAAGATGTAATGAAGATAAGGAAAATGATTGGGATAGTGCATGATAATGTTGGCCTGTATGAATCACTTAGTGCATATGAAAATCTGGAGTTTTTTGGCAGGATGTATGAATTTCCTGAGTTAAAATTGCATGAAAACATTGAGAAATACATGAAGATGCTTGACCTGTGGGAACGGAAAGACGCACCTGTGGCTTCGTTTTCAAAAGGAATGAAACAGAAAGTGGCAGTTGTGAGGGCCCTCGTTCATGAGCCCGAAATCCTTTTCATGGATGAACCAACTGCCAACCTGGACCCGGAAGCATCCAAAGTTATCAGAGACACAATTCTCGATTTGAAAAAGGAAAACAGGACAATTTTCCTCAATACGCATAATCTAGATGAGGCACAGAGAATTTGCGATAGAATTGGTGTGCTCAATACAAGGATGATTGCCGTTGACACCCCTGAAAATCTTGAAGCTGCGATAGGGGGCAGGAGAACCACTTTTGTGCTGGAAGAACTGAACAGTAAGATAATGGATGCTGTCAGGGCAAGAATGCCGCGTGAAGTTCACGCACTGGACAACACTTTATCTGTTGAAATGTCAGATCCGGATAAAGAGACACCAGAGATTGTAAATGCTATTGTGGGGGCTGGTGGGAAGATTAAGTCTGTAAAGGAGACCAGTGCCAGCCTCGAAGAAGTTTACCTGAAGCTCGTGAAGGAGTGATTATGTGAGATTTTGGAAATCCTGGTTGATAGCAAAGAAAGACATGAAAATAATACGGAAAAGGAAACTGCTTCTGGCTCTG
>JAJYRT010000106.1 GCA_021793945.1 Thermoplasmata archaeon | reverse complement strand
TGGTCGGATTTGAACCGACGACCGCTCGGTTAACAGCCGAGTGCTCTACCTGCTGAGCTACGGCGGCAAGACAACTATGGTTAAGAGATTTCTTACTTTTAATCTTTTCGCAGTATGGCTGTTTCTCGAAAAAACTTAGACAAGGTCTGCGGTCAACAAATTAATGGAGTCAACGCTATGGATTCAAAGCATGTCCAAATCAATACCACATTTATCAGACAATTCCTTGTGGAGTTTGACTATTCTTGATGCTGCTTCGTCCAGTCCTTTTGAAATGTAGTGATTTACTGTTTCCTGCAGGGATATTCTTTTTTCACCGGAAACAAGATTATCAGCTTGAGCAACGATTTTCTCCTCAATAGTTTCTGGCATATAGTTCCCCTCTGGCAATCCGAGTCCTGTTGCCTCTTGACTGGTTATTCCCGCGCCGGTGTGTCTCTCCACGATCCTGACAATAGAGTCATCTATGTTTCTCTCTCGAAGAATCCTTGCGCCGGCAGAGGCGTGATCGATTCCATGCGTCTTGGTTCGGCCAATGTCATGAAGTAATGCGCCGGATCTAACCAGATCAACGTCGGCATTTGCGCGTGCTGCAATTCTGACTGCCAGATCCTTAACTGTCGTGGAATGAGCCATGATTGCATCGCCCGCACCTTCATCGGCGAGTATTCTGAGGCAGTCAGCTTCATCCGGAAATATTCTCACCATCTTTCCTCTTTCCATGGGAATGATCCTGAATTTGGCCCTTTTCGTTGAGGATTTATCTCTTCCATCAAAAAGCCTGTCAAGAAATATTGCGAGAGCCGAAACCTCGCTATGTGGCTGATTCATTATCGCAACATTGTAGTCACATATCTGGTAAACTTCCGGTGGCACCTTTTCGGCACCTACTACGACGAGCATATCCTCACTGGCTGCCCTTGATTTTATTTGCCCGATGACACCGTCCAGTGGCAAACCATACATGGTTAGGTGAATCCTGATGCCTTTGAATTCCCTTAATTCTTTGCTCCAGTTCACGCCGGTTTCGATGCCGAAATCGCCTCCAAAATTTGAAACCACCGATTTGACAGTATTTTCAAGTGCCTCGTCCCTACTGTCAACGTAAATCCTGGAAGCCCCGAAAGCCCTGGATACAAGGGCTACGTGAGTCGTAATCCTCTTGTCCCTGTAAGGTCTATGGCCTATCCGTAAAACATTCACGCTGGGCAATATGCAATCACGCCGATTCCTCTACTGGCTTTCGATAAGTTCAATCTTGAACCCTTTTATCTGCAATATGCTAGATCTCTTAACAATGCCCCTGAGGAGTGTCTGCGATATACCGAGTTTTTCAGCCACTTCACCCATGAATACGCCTTCCCCACCAACCATCATTCCTTTTATTCCCTCTTCATATTTCTCCAGATCGACGTCTGAAAATGTGGTTGCGTAGATTATGTCTGCCAGTTCGCCCATGGATCCTAGAAGATTGATCTGCACGCTGGTATAATAAGTATGATATGCCTTTTCTGGGCCCTTTTCACTGGTTATCCACTGGCTTTCAATGAGCTTTATCTTATCTAGATAGAGGAGTGCTTTCTTGCCGAGTGTACCATATTTCTCGTCTATCTGCGGCATAGTCACCCAGCTAGATGCCAGATCAAGAAGGAGCCTCCTTTTCACATCAGTGTCGGCAGCATGGAAAATTGATACTAACTCACCTATGTCGTTTACCACCTTTATTCTGCTGACCATATGGAATCCCTATGGCACGATGTGATATAATTATTTCTTAATATTTTTAAGAGCTTATAATATCTAGCTGGAATGAGATTTTACTTTCGTCTTTTCCTGATATCGTAAAGCAGCATTTTGTCATAGTCTACAGTGGTCTTGATCTTCTTGTTCTTCAGTATCTTCTGTACCTTCTCCGTAATTTCACGGATATCTTCGGAGGGTACTCCCCTGTAGATTATCATCTCCTTCATATTTTGAGGGAAAATCATCCTGTACTTTGATCCTTCCTTCGTGTATCCCATTGGTTTTTTGTTCTTCTCTATTTCAGCCATATTCAGCCCAAGAGCAACCTGATCATATTGCTCTTCCTCGACGTTCTGTTTTGTCTCGCTGCTTATAAGATCCCACAGTTCAGGAAAGGCCTTATCAAGATTCTTCCATTGAAATTTATCATCAAAATAAAGATGACCGCTCCAGTTCTTCACTTTTCTTTATTGGATTTTCCATATTTAACTTTACTTATGCTATAAGAGGAGAGAATCTATACATCAACAACAGAGTCAGGGAAAAATATTAAAGGGCATTGACAATAGCCGTTATGCATAGCTCCGTGGTGTAGTGGCCAAGCATAACGGGCTCTGGACCCGTCGACGGCAGTTCGAATCTGCCCGGAGCTACTTATGATGGTGATTTTATGGCAGAAGGAATAGATGATGGCGAAAATGTTAATGTCGCTTTCTGCGATCTTATTGAAAAAGAAATTCCACTTAACCACGATTTTTTCCTCTATGAGGCAAGCATAAGGCTTGCCCAGGCAAACATCGGACTGGCTATCTCGTCTGGATCAAAACTGCAGGAAACCAGGGAGATACTTGATATGCTGGATACAATTTCTAGCGGCATCTATGACAGCGACATTAAACTACTGGATGAGCAGAGAAAGAAAATTAGAAGAACTGAGGAGACATGGATAGACATGAAAGAAAAGATGAGCAAGGCGGATCTGAGATCTGCATACCTGCTCAGCGCAAGCGCGTTTATGCAGGAGGCTCTTGGGCACCTGGTAGCTGCCCGTGCCGACAATGATTTCAGCGGTTTTATTTCAGATTATGCAGTGAAATATCTGCATAAGCTGAGCCTTTACACGTATCGCGAAGCAATGGGTCACGTGCTGATGTGACCTAACTTTTGGGTCTTGCTGCATTTTCTAGAAACGAAGCATAGGAAAGCGGTTCGCTGACATATCTTTCGAGAAGCATTGTATTATCCCTGTAGTAGTCCAGCAAAAACATGTCGATCTCTTCTGGAGTAAATATGCCCTTTTCGGAAGCTTTTCTTATGGAACTCTTCCTTGACAACCTACCTGCTGGCTTTGCCGGGTGCTGCCCAAGCGCTGATCTTGCCGTGTTTATCGCATCGAGAAAGCTTAATTTTTTCCTGGCTGACACATTGATTGCTCCCCTTGTCTCCAGGGAATTCTTGATAACTGTCATCAGGTCATTTACATGGACCGGGCTGAGGTCCCCTTCCTGGGGGAATTTTCCTATACTCTGCCTGGCCATGTCCAGGATCCTGCCGGTGATGTGATCCCCATCTCCGAAGACGAACGATGGACGGACTATGAGATGATTCTTCACCAGCTGAACATTGCCTTCAGCAACCCTTTTCACCCTGAAATATTCTGTCTTTCCCTTCTCGAGGTTTATGTGGGAAAAATAGATCAGTTTTTGATCCTTGTCAACTTTCTTGATTCCCTTTACGATGTTTTTCATCCCGTTGACCTGTACATCAAAGTGTGATTCGCCATTCTCATCTGAAGTTCCGGCAGCTGCCACGATGATATCGTAGCCATTCACTGCGTCCATAACTCTGGCTTCATCCAGAATGTTCCCTTCAATCCAATTAGCGCCTAACGCATCAAGCTCGCTCGATCTGTGACGGGAATAATAAGCATTTTCTTCTGCTCCAAACAGTTTTATAAAGTTGGTTCCGATGAAACCGGATCCACCGAATACAATTATTTTCACGGTGCTTTATCATTCTTGCAAATATTAAGGTTTTCAGAAGAACGCTTTTAGATAACCAAGATATTTTTAACCCCAATGTATTATAGCGAACTGATGAAACACAAGGGCAGAAATGTATACATGGTTTCCGGCGGAGTGACAAAATTTGCCAAAGCTACACCGGAAATGGACTTCAGGTTGCGTGTCAAGAAGGCTTTTGACTATGCAATGAACGATGTACATCTTACACTTAACGACATTGACGGATCTGTGGCTTCATACTTTGCCGACCACTTCCAAAGACAGTTGATGTCTGGGATTATGGTGCAGGACTATCTTGGCCTTACCCCAAAACCAAGCAAGAGAGTTGAAGGGGGAGGAGCAACTGGCGGACTCGCATTCCAGACAGGATACGAGGAAATAGCTTCCGGAAGAATGGATACCTGCGCAGTCTATGGCTTCGAGACGATGTCACACGTAAACACATGGAAGGGAAATGAATTCATTGCCCTTGCGAGCGATACAAACTTTGATTACCCCGTTGGAGGATTTTATACTGGATATTATGCCATGATGGCTGTAAGGCACATGCACGAATTCGGTACGACAGTAGAGCAGCTGGCCAAGGTGTCTGTCAAGAACCACAGGAATGCCATTCATAATCCCTATGCTCAGAGCCCGATGAACCTGACTGTAAGTGACGTACGAAATTCACCCATGGTTGCTTACCCGCTGACCCGGCTAGACGTTTGTACAATGTCAGATGGAGCTGCTGTTTCAATACTTGCTTCTGAAGAGAAGGCCTTTGAAATAACTGACAGACCGGTTCTTATAAAGAGTATAGGCACCGGAACTGATACAATGAGATTATCGGACAGGCCAATGGGAAAGGTTCCACTCCTTCCAAACGAGAAGGAATCTGATTATTCAGGATTGAAGTACCCCGGTGTCCACTCCTTCAGAGCCGGAAGAACCGCTGCCAAGGAGGCATACGATGGCGCTGGAATCACAGACCCCATTGAGGAACTTGACCTTATAGAGCTTCATGATGCGTACACCTCCTCAGAGATACAGACGTATGAAGATCTTGGACTCTGCAAGTACGGTGAGGGGGGGAAATTCATTGAGGATGGCAAATCCGAGCTTAAGGGAAAAATACCGGTCAACCCGTCCGGCGGACTGCTGGCTTCAGGTCACCCTGTGGGAGCTACAGGGATAATGCAATCGGTGTTCATGTTCTGGCAGCTCCAGCGTACAGTCAAGAAGCACTTCAAGGACGATTACCTTCAGCTGAACAACCCGAAGAGGGGGCTGATACACAGCCATGCGGGAACTGGAACTTATGTTACTGCAACCATAATGGAGGCGGTCAAATGACAATCAACCCAAACGCAAAAATGGAGGAGACACAAAGCGGGACTGAGGTTTACAGCATTGATCCCCTGATAGTGAAATCCCATTACGAAATAGATTATATTCACAGCTATGCACAGGACTCTGAATTCTTCAGGGCACTCGGCAAGAGGAAAATCATGGGCAGCAAGTGCAAGAATTGCGGGTATACTTATGCAACACCCAGATCCCACTGCATGATGTGCGGTGCTGAAACCGAATGGTATCAGTTGCCAAATACAGGAAAGGTGCATACATACACAACGTGCTATTTCGGTAGTGAGGAATTCCTTAAGGAAACACCGTTCAATCTGATTATGGTTGAGTTCGAGAATGTCGATTCCCTCTTCATGGCCCGGCTTATTGGCGCTGACCTCAATGATCTGTACGTGGGAATGCCAGTAACTGCAAAGTTCAGGAGAAACCAGAAATTCAGTCCTACTGATGTCTATTTCGTCCCTGTCGCGCAGCCTGACAAGAAGAAGAGAAGGTAAATTCTCCAACCAAATTATTTTTTTTTTAAATATGAAAAAGAAGGCGCTCACCGGTTATTGGTAACTTTAATTGCAAATAACAGACAACATGAATAAAATTGGTCCCATCTGATCGACATATCGTTTTGACAACCGCTCTGTGTGGCTTCGACGACTAAAAATGGTAAATAATAAAATTATTTACGAGATCAGTTTTCAGGAGCATAATGGATCTTCCCCTTTTCATAATACATGAACTTGTATGATAGGGCACCAAGAGAACCCCCTATAATTGGAGCCACCCAGTATATCCACTGAAAATATTGGCCTTTCAGCAGGATCCCGGATAAAACCGCTGGACCGAATGATCTTGCGGGATTGATTGATCCGCCACTCACTGTTGCGAGCATGAATATCATGATAGAAACGTAAATGCCGATGACCACGGCTATTATTGCAGTGTTATTTGTCCTTGACGTTACACCCATAATTGTCCAGAGGAAGAAGAAAGTCATGATTAATTCTCCCGCAAAGGCTATCAATGGACCCCTCGACCCGGGGATAGTCGCACCAAACTGTACGGAATTGGCGACATTGTACCCAAATAATAATCCAACCGTTGCTGAAGCCAGAACTGCACCTATAAGTTGGGCCACGATGTACTGAACAACATGCTTGCCTGGAAATCTGCCTGCAATGAACAGTGAAATAGTCACGGCAGGGTTGACGTGACCACCGGATATATTGGCCACTGCCATTATTCCAATGGAGATTCCGAGACCGAAGGTCGTAGCAAGATAAAA